>CAIVGC010000429.1 GCA_903905335.1 uncultured Methylococcaceae bacterium | reverse complement strand
GATCGTTTCTGATTGGATATGGGTGTCTAGTTTACGCGCCACGGGTGCTGATTTTACTTTCTATCCTTACTCAAATACCTCTGGTGCTTTAATCGTTGCAGAAAACAGTCCTATCCATAGCATTAACGACCTTAAGGGTAAACGTTTGGGTATAGCCGGCGGCGAGCTGGATAAAAACTGGATATTGTTACAAGCCTTAGCACAAAAAGAATCACTAGACTTGAATGCCTCAGTCGAAAAAACCTTTGGCGCCCCCCCTTTAATCAATGAGCAACTCAAACAAGAACGTGTAGACGCTGTGCTCACTTTCTGGCATTTTGCAGCCCGACTTGAAGCACAAGGTTATCGACAAATCATTGACGGCAGAGGTATTTTAAAAGGGCTGGGTATTGCTGAAAATGTACCTAGCATCGGCTATGTCTTCAAACAAAGTTGGGGTGTGGCGCACCAAGCAGCACTTAATAGTTTTTTAAATGCGACAAAACTTGCCAAAAATCGTTTATGTACCTCTGATAGCGATTGGCAAAAAATCATACCGTTAACAAAGGTAGAGGATTTACCTACTCAAACAATATTGCGTCAACGTTATTGTGAAGGAGCAATTGAGCAATGGGGCGACAAAGAACAGCAAGCTGCAGCTCGTATTTATAGCTTACTGCGCACCTTAACTAATAATCGCTTAACGGGCGCTTCTGAAACTTTACAAGCAGGCACGTTCTGGACTCAGCCTTAAGCCAACTTTATTTTGAAACTCACCCAACAGCTCTTACCGCTCTTATCCTTGCTGGCTTTTTTAGCTCTGTGGCAAGGTAGCGCGCTTTATATAAACAATCATACCTTGCCTACACCTGCGGTCGTGGCTCAGGTGTTTTGGCAAGCTTGTTTCTCAGGACAACTGCCTTTTCATTTAGGCATGACTTTACTGCGCCTGCTTGTCAGTTTTTCTATTGCCATGTTATTGGGCAGTGCAATAGGTATTGTTCTAGGCCGTCATAAGAAATTGGATGCTTTCTTTGATAACTGGCTGGTGATATTTCTAAATGTACCGGCGCTAGTCACTATTATCTTATGCTATGTCTGGTTTGGTTTGATTGAATCGGCGGCGATTTTAGCGGTAGTCATTAATAAGCTACCCAGTGTCATCGTAACCATACGCGAAGGTGCGCGCTCACTAGATCAAGATTTATCAGATATGGCGAGGTGCTTTCGTTTTAGTCAGCGTAAAACCTTGGTACATGTTATCTGGCCACAACTGCATCCCTTTGTCATGGCCGCCACACGTTCTGGTTTGGCACTTATTTGGAAAATCATTCTGGTCGTGGAGTTATTAGGTCGCAGTAATGGCATGGGCTATCAATTACATTTGTTTTTTCAGATGTTTGATGTTGCCAGTATTCTGGCTTATACCATCGCCTTTGTCGGCGTTATACAACTCATAGAACTCCTTATTTTAAAACCCTTAGATAGAAAAGCACTGCGGTGGAGACGATGAGCGATATTCAAATCAATATCATCAATAAAACCTATCCGGCCATAGAACAAGCAGGATCGCATACCGCTATTGCAGATCTTCATTTAAGCCTTAAATCGGGTGAATTTATTTGCCTAGTCGGGCCTTCAGGTTGTGGTAAAACCACCTTATTAAATATCATTGCTGATTTAGATAATGATTACCAAGGCAGCATAAGCCTAAGCCAACAATCCTCAAGGCCTAAAATCGGTTATATCTTTCAGAATCCACGTTTATTACCGTGGCGCACGGTGCGCGAGAATATAGAATTAGTCGTAGAAAATACCTTATCCGTAAATATCATTGACAGCTTGCTTGAGGCAATGCAATTAACGCCATCACAACATGTTTATCCAGAACGCTTGTCTTTAGGTATGAGTCGCCGAGTTTCTATCACTAGAGCCTTTGCTGTTGATCCTGACCTATTGCTTATGGATGAGCCTTTTGTATCACTTGATGCCCCTACCGCGCGTCAAGTCAGAGCCCTATTGCTAAGCTTGTGGCAGCAACGCCCACATACGGTATTATTTGTCACTCATGATTTACGTGAAGCCATTGCGCTGGCAGATAGACTGATCTTTTTATCGGCCTCACCCATGTCTGTCATCAGTGAAATCAGGGTGCCTATTCCCAGAGCAGAACGCCATGACGAAACTGCTATTGAGACTTTCAGGCAACAACTGCTTAATGATTACCCAGCGATCAAGCAGTTGTTGTAACTGTTTTTTATCAGCGCCCTAAGCGTTGCTCTGTTAGCAAAACCTGTTGGGTAGTTTGTAAGACGGTGTCAGGATTCAGGCTCATAGAATCTATGCCTATTTCTACCAAATAATCGGCCATCTCTGGATAATCGGAGGGCGCTTGTCCGCACAAACCACAATGTTTGCCATTACGTTTTGAACCTACTACCGCCAAGCGTATCATTTCTTTAACGCCAGGATCACGCTCATCAAAATCTTCGGCAACAATCGCAGAATCCCTGTCCACACCTAAAGTCAATTGGGTTAGATCATTTGAACCTATAGAAAAACCATCAAAATGTTGAGAGAAGGCATCTATCGAAATAACGTTATTGGGAATCTCGCACATAACATAAATTTCTAGTCCATTTTCACCGCGCGTTAATCCCAGTTTCGCCATGTAAGCCAATACTTTTTGCGCTTCTTGTACGCGCCTACAAAAAGGGATCATTAAAATAACATTAGTCAGCCCCATATCATCGCGCACTCGCTTCATGGCAGCGCATTCTAAGGCGAAACCCTCGGCATAAGCAGGATGCGTATAACGCGATGCACCACGAAAACCTATCATAGGGTTAGCCTCATCAAATTCAAAGCCACGACCACCCAATAAGGTGGCATATTCATTAGTTTTAAAGTCTGACATACGCACAACCACAGGCTTAGGGTAAAAAGCTGCGGCTATCGTGCCTACACCTTCAGACAAACGCT
>CAIVGC010000428.1 GCA_903905335.1 uncultured Methylococcaceae bacterium | reverse complement strand
TTTTAATTTACCCACTACGATTCACATAGAGCCATAAAAAATATGTCAATTGCCTACCTAACTTCACATTTACCAACTACCTTTTGTTTTTTATTATTGGCTGGTTTTGTCCTTTCTTTTATTTGTTATTTTTGTTTGCCAGGAAAAAAAGTCTATTCCACACTTTCGCAAGTAATAAAAAAGATTGACGCTTTAAAGGGAAGCGCTTTTGATGAGGATTTAGACAAAACTTTAGATGTGATATTTAAAGAGTCGGGTGTACTAGAAAATATTTGGAAAGAATACAAAGATACGATTCATAAGCAAACAGAAATTGATAGTAGTACGGGGCAGCAAAGAGTTGTCAGAATGCGATTAACTGCACCAGCAGAAGTCTATTTTCGTACGGATATTATTGTGGACACGCCACTTAAAGCTGATTTCTTTAAACATTTGCCTGGAATTTTAACGGGAGTAGGAATCATTGGAACTTTTGTTGGCCTTCTTAGCGGTCTTCAAGACTTTCATGTTACACAAGATACCAGCGTAGTGCAGAAGAGTCTTGATAAACTTTTAATAGGTGTTTCAGATGCGTTTTTGGTTTCTGCATCAGCTATTTCTTTGGCAATGTTAATTACATTAATTGAAAAAATAGCCATTACCCGACTAAATGCACAAGTTGAAAAACTCACGCAATTATTAGATGGATTATTTGACGCTGGTGCAGGCGAAGAATATTTATCACGCCTGGTTAAATCTTCAGAGGCTTCCGCAAGTCATGCGGGCTTATTAAAGGATGCGCTAGTTGGTGAGCTGAAACAAATTCTTAAAGAATTAACAGAGCAACAAATTGCTGCTACTAATGCAACCCAACAGCAACAAATAAGCTCGCAACGTGAACTTACAGAGCAGCAGATTGCAGCTACAAATTCGTTACTTTTACCTCTTGAAAAAATTAGGGACGAATTGGGTGGTGAGCGCCAAGATAATGGTACAGCAGTACAAAGTATGTTGACAGATATAATGGCAGCATTCACTGAACAAATTAAAGACCTGTTTGGCAATCAACTTCAGGATATAAGTAGCCTCCAACAGCAAACTATTTCAGCCTTGCAAACAACTGTTACGTCGATGGAAACTATGGTAACAAAATTTGGAGTCGCAGGAACTGATGGCGCCACAGATATGGCAAAAACACTGACTGATGCTATGACAGCCGCTGAAATTCGCCAGCAAAGTATGAATGATAAAATCACTACTCTTTTAGAGCAAGTAAGTATGTCTAATAGTGCAACTAGAGAATCAGGCACTGAAAGCGTAATAGGGATGGCAAAAATATTAACCGATGCGATGACAGCCACTGAAGTACGGCAACAAGCAATGAATGATAAAATCGCTGGTCTTTTAGAACGTGTAAATTTATCAAATACTGTAGCTAGAGAATCTGGTACTGAAAACGTAATAGGGATGGCAAAAATACTTGCGGATGCCTTAGAGGCTGGTGAAGTTCGCCAGCAAATTATGAATGAAAATATGATCGGCCTTTTAGAGCAAATTAAGGTTGCCAATATAGATGCTAAAAACACTGGATCTGAAGGTGCTATTGATATGGCAAAAATACTAACAGAAGCAATGAAAGATGCCGAAATACGCCAGCAAAGCATGAACACTCAAATGGCTGACTATTTAGAACAAATAAAACTTAGCCTCAAAACAACGAACGGTGAAACACAAGATAAATTGCAGGAATCTTTGAGTGTTATTTCAACAACCATGTCTACACTACTAGATTCACTAGGAAATCAGTCAGGTAAAATAACAGCTGAAGGGGAACGGGTTGTTGGTGATTTTGGCGCCCATGTGCAGACACTCGCAAATGGTGTAAACGAAGCGGTTGTTGAAATGAAAAAAACTGTTGAATCTATGCGCACCTCA
>CAIVGC010000427.1 GCA_903905335.1 uncultured Methylococcaceae bacterium | reverse complement strand
CGCTTAAAAGCCCAAGTAGATTTAGAAACAGCGGTAGCTATGGATAGGCTTAAAACCATTGAAGCAGAAACGGCACTAGCCAGAAAAAAAGAGACTACTAGCATTGATGTCGTCCAATCCGGTGCTGATGCTGAACGTGCTGTTGCCAATGGTATAGAGGCCAATTTATCAGGAACAGGTCATGAAGGATTATATAAATTCTTAGTAGTTATTTTCTTGATTATCTTAACGTTATTAGGTGTCTTCTTAGTTTGGAAATATTATCTGCATCAGAAATTGAATAAAAATGTAGATGCTGTAGAGAAATAAAGATAGTTATAAGGCGCACGTAGCTAGGACTGCGTGTTTTTTGCCACCCAATATTATGTCATCAGCGATAAGGCCGTTCATTCTAGTGAACGGCTCTATATTTTTTAAAAGTGTATGGATCCTCTAGTCACTATTCCTGCAGTTACTCATGTTTAACCCCAGTGTTTTTGTTGGGCTCTGTAGCTCCATCTTAAATGTATTAACCGGTCGTTTGGCGCGTATAGTTGATCGATTCCGTGTTTTGAATGATAGAAATGATTTCTCCTGTCAAGAAATCCTTAATTTGCCCATTAGAGTTCAGTTAATTCATTGGGCCATTACTTTTTGTACTATTTGTGGCTTGTTAGTTTGTGCGGCTATCGTAGTCTTGTTTGTAGGTTCAGAATTAGAAGTTAATTTATCTAGTATAACAGCGCTGTTATTCATTGCGGCGATGCTGACTTTAACGGCAGGTTTGTTATGCTTCCTGCGAGAGATTACTTTTGCAACAAAGAGTGTAACAACGAATAAAATAGTCTCGTAAGCTATGTGCCTTTTGCAACCCAATATTATCATGTGTCAATGTTGGATTAACAATAAAGCCGTTAGCCCAACCTGCTGATCCCATTATTTAATCGCCAATAAATACTCACTTTCAGAATAAATATCTTCATTGCTTTCTAGTCGGTCTAGATAAACCTTACCTTGTAAATGATCAAACTCATGCTGAAATACTCTCGCCACAAAGTCTTCTAAAATGATGACTATGACAGTGTCTAGCTGATTAAGATACTTAACTTGTATCTTTTTATAGCGGGGGACTCGCGCACGTATGCCTGGTATGCTTAAACAACCTTCCCAATCCTTTTCTTTAATCTCTGATAGCACAGTAAAGCTTGGATTGATCATGACTGTAGGTTCCATTACTGGTGCGTGTGGATATCTTAAGGTCGGACGTGAGGCAATAATGATGACTTGCTTAGAAATACTGATTTGAGGCGCCGCGATACCGATTCCCTCCGTAGATGCTAAGGTGTCTTGTAGTTTTTTAATAAGCTGCAAAGTTTCAGCGCTGCTGACATCAGTAATAGGCTCCGCGTGTAAACGCAGCGCCTCGGCACCTAATTGTGCAATTTCAACAATGGTCGTCATAGGATGGCGTCTATGTAATTTAAAGTGGGTGAAATAATCTTAGTTGCCATTGCCTTACAAAGACATTCATAGATAGTTTTATATCGATTAATACATCCATGTACTCTCGATCCCGGCAGTCCATGTCGGGATGACGGACTGTTATAGTTTTTTATTATCATGAAACTACCAGACGAAGTCAAAGGCTAGTTCTAAACGTTAGCCGCTATGAGGACTGTAACTCCGCTAAAATTAGGGCTTGAGCTTGGGTAGGTTCGTCATTGCTAGTGTTTAATAATTGCAAATAACTGCCATCGGGCTGTAAAAGCCAAGCTTGAGTGTTATCTTTTAAGTATAAATCCAAGTCATGTAAGATTCGGTTAGAAAGGCGTTTGCTTTCTATCGGGAAGCAAATTTCTACGCGACGGAACATATTGCGATTCATTAAATCGGCGCTAGAAGCATAGACTTCTTGATTACCATCATTAGCAAAGGCATAAATACGGGCGTGTTCTAAAAAGCGACCAATGATAGCGCGGACTTCTATATTTTCAGAAATTCCCGGTATTCCAGGTCTAAGGCAACAAATCCCCCTGACCATTAACTTAACTTCAACTCCAGCTTGAGAGGCACGATATAAGGCTTTTATCGATTGTTCTTCAACGATGGCATTGACTTGAATAATAATCTTGGCCGGTTTGCCATTTTTGGCGTGGATTATTTCCCGTTCAATCTTTTCAAGTATGCCCTTATGTAAGGTAAAGGGCGATTGTAGTAATTTGTTTAACTTAGTCACTTTGCCTAAGCTGGTAAGTTGCGCAAATACACGCCTCACATCTTCACCTAGTTCTTTATTGCAAGAGAATAAACCGTAGTCGGTGTAAATTTGTGCTGTTTTAGGATGGTAGTTACCCGTACCGAGATGCACATAGTGACGCAAGTCTTTGCCTTCTCTACGTAACACTAAACACATTTTGGCATGGGTCTTATAACCGACCACACCATAAACTACATGAACGGCAGCTTCTTGTAGTTTAGAGGCTAAATCAATATTGGCTTTTTCATCAAAGCGCGCTCTGAGCTCAATCACCACAGTGACTTCTTTGCCTGCACGTGCGGCTCTAATTAAAGCAGCAACGATAGGTGAATCTGCGCCGGTACGGTACAGCGTTTGTTTAATGGCGATGACTTCCGGGGCTGCAGCGGCTTGACGTAAAAACTCTACCACCGGTGAGAAAGATTCAAACGGATGATGCAATAAAATATCATGGCGTTTAATGGCCGCAAACATATCTTTATTGCGTGCTAATTGTGGCGGTGTGCTGGGTTTAAATGCTGGGAATTTAAGGTCAGGCCTATCGACGAGATTATTAATTTCTTGAATTCGATTAAGATTGACAGGGCCGTCGACTAAAAACAAACGGTCGCGGTTCATTTCAAAGCGATCTAGTAAAAAATTGACGGTATCATCAGGGCAGGCTGCATCAATTTCTAAGCGGACTTCATCACCATAATTACGCATGGCCAGTTCGCCTTGCACAGCAAGCAATAAATCATCAATAGCGTCATCATCAACAAAGAAGTCGCTGTTTCTAGTGACTCTAAATTGATGGCAGCCTTTTACGGTCATGCCATTAAATAACTCACTGACAAAGGCGTGGATGATGGAGGATAAAAATACAAAGTCATTGGGGCCACTTTGCGTTTCATCAGCCGATAATTGTATAACCCGAGGTAGGGCTCTGGGCGCTTGTAAAATAGCTCGACCACTATTTCTACCAAAGGCATCTTTACCGGTCAGAGAAATAATGAAGTTTAAACTTTTGTTAAGGATGCGTGGAAAAGGATGCGCGGAATCAAGGCCTACAGGTGTTAAGATAGGCAATAATTCATCATTAAAATACTTGGCTAGCCATTTTTGTTGAGCCTCATTCCAGTTATGGCGGCGAATAAAACGAATATTTTCAGTCTCCAGTTGTGGAATCAAAATATCATTAAGAACCTGATATTGTTCTTCTACTAATTTGTGGGCATGAATAGAGATTTGCTCTAATTGTTCTTTGGGTGTTAAGCCATCAAGTGCAGTGGCTTTAGGATCGATAGCGGCAATTTCGAGTACACTGGCAACGCGTACTTCAAAAAATTCATCGAGATTGGAACAAGAGATGCAGAGGTAGTTTAGTCGTTCAAGTAGCGGGACAGCTTCATTTTTTGCTTGTGCCAATACTCGCTTATTAAATTCCAGTAAGCTCAAGTCACGGTTAATATAGAGTTCTGATTGATCGAGATCTATGATTTCAACTGCTTTGTTGCTGTCCATTTATATCCTTAAATTATCGAATAACACCTGTGATAAAAACATGTCGGTCACTGATTTGCTCTAGTTGTAACTGTAAATCAGCTTTTGCTAATTGTGTACTTATTTCTTCTAAGCTAAAGGCGGCTAATAAGGAATGATAGAAATCTCGCTGTAAGACTTCAGGTTCATTCACGGTATAGTCTTTTACCATTTTTTGCGCCAATGCTAAATTAGCAGGCCGCAATAAATCCATAATGATGATGCGTGTGCCGGATTTAGCATAATTTTTTACGGTTTGCCAAAGCGCCTGAGGATCAGGTAAATGATGCAAGACGCTATTAGAAAAAATTATCTCATAGTCAGATTGCGGTAATATTACAGTTGGCAACATGCCTTGTATAAAACGTAGGCGTGGCGCTAAATCAGAACTTAACGCAGCTTGTGCAATGTTGAGCATAGGCGATGAACCATCGACCGCATGTAGGGTGCATAAAGGAAAAGTCTTAGCAAATCGATAACTAATGTCGCCAGGGCCACAACCTAAATCCAATGCCGTACCCGAAAAATTCGGTTCATTAACCCATGTGCTTAAGCGCCTCATAAAATCTTGATGAGGAATTTCAAAATCAGCTTGGGCATAAGCCATGACTTGATGCTCATCGAGCATAAGTTCGGGTTCTAGGATTCGTTTCATCGACTGCGTTCCCTATCGCCTTGCAAGCCACCGGTATGAACAGCAATAATGCGTTGACCAGGGCTAAAGTAACCTTTGCTGATTAAATCATAGAGTGCGTACATCATTTTTCCGGTATAAACAGGTTCAAGTTGAATGGTTGTTTTACTTTCAAAGGCAGACATAAAGTTCAGTAGTTCAGGTGTGCTACTGGCAAAGCCGCCAAAATGGTAATCCAAATTAATCTGCCAGTTGTTTTTGCTGTGCTTTAATAAAGTACTAACATCGGTGTTTAAAAAGCTGGCATTCTTTAAAGCAGCAAAGCCCAACAGTGATATGTTATTAGGTGTGGCGGCGATTAGTCCTGCTAGAGTTGCGCCTGTGCCACAGGGTACGCAAAGATAGTCAAAATCGATATCAATTTCTGCAACAAGTTCTGCCACGCCACATAAGGCTAAAGCCTGAGCGCCGCCTTCGAGTAGCCAATATTGTTGAGGCTTTAAGCCAGGTAAATCTTGACAGCCTTTATAGTGCCTGAGTTGTCGATAGTCTGTGCGAGAAATAAACCTAAGCTCCATGTTCCACGCTTTTAGATCGGCTAAAGTCGGCGTTAAAACTGCCGGTGCTTCGCCTCTGATATATGCGATAGTTTTTAAACCTAGTACTTTACCGGCATAGGCGAGGGCATGTAAATGATTAGAATACATGCCCCCCATACTGATGATAGTATCAGCACCAGAATACAGTGCATGATCAAGAATAAATTTAAGTTTACGCCATTTATTGCCGGATATAATGGGATGTAGTTGATCATCACGCTTCAGCCACAATTCAACATTAAATTGAGCGCAGAAGGGCTCATCAATTTTTGTGAGTAGCGACGGCTTGAAGGTTTTTTCCAGTTTAATCAGTTCAGGGTGCATTGATGTGCGGATAATTTATGGTGGTGACATTCATTTAACACATGAGTTTGACCCAACAAACTTAACCTTTAATGGTATTAATATCAACAATGTAGATGTTATGGTTGAGATTAATTATCTAGGCGTCAATGTCGACAATTCTAAATCAAGTATGTATAGAGACGACTGTGAATTTTATACATGCGATTGTTTATGATGTTTAGCTTGTTCAGTAATACCCTTTCAACCCTTATTTTAGCCATATAGCAGGGTTGGGCGGCATATTTAATTAAACTTTTCCCAGCTATGCGCGGTGTTTTTTCAAGCATAGCTGGGATAAATTCAGGATATTAATATCATTATTGCTGGTCACGGAGTCTAGCGTCAAAAGTTGGATTCTTAATCGTTGGGCATAGCGTAACTAAACTTCATATATGGCGTGAAAGTATAGCGACTTATGCTGGCTCAAATTCAATCTTTACTTTTTTACCTAAAGCTTTAGCGGCACTAATCAGGGTCGAAAGGGTTAAGCTGGTATCTTCTTCATCAAGTAATCTATTAAGTGCGGCACGGCTTGTGTGCATCTTTTTAGCCATAGTAGTTTTATTTAACTTAAGTATGTCCATCTCATGTTGTATTTGCCATGCTATAACGCGCTTAGTAGCGGTAGCGGTAGCTGCTTCAAAAATATCTTCTTCAATTAGAAAATCATCAAAACTGCTGCCAATATGTGGATTATTTTTGTTCATTTATCCCCCCTTTAATATTTGTAATCTTTTTTTAGCTAAATCTAATTCTGGCTTTGGTGTTGATCGAGATTTTTTTATAAACCCATGTAGAAGAACCATTTCATTGTTAATTATCACGAAAAGAACCCTAGCTATTCTATTATCAAGCTTAATTCGAACCTCCCAAATATCACCTGTTATATGATCAACTAACGGCATCCCAATTGGCCAGCCGAATTGAACTGTTTTAATGTCCTCGCCTATTATCTTTCGATCTTGTGCGGATAAATCATTTTTTAGCCAATCTCGCACTGGCTCTTTACCTGATTCGCCCGCAAAAAATCTAATGGAAAGTATTATTTTCATATTTAATTGTATCAAAAATGGTACGAAGTGTTTAGTGGTTTTTAAAATATCTTTCGCTTAAGCTAATTTAGCTAAGAAATTGGTTGAAATTAATCTTGCCATCAAGTTTTAGGTGCTACTCTTAGGTAGTCTTTGTATTGCTAGCCTTTAGATTGTCTAAGTAATCACTCCATGATTGCATCATTTTCATGTCGTTTAACTAAGTGTTTTGTCCGGTTGTAGGATGTGCCGTTAGCATCTTTTACTTTATGTGCCAGTTGGTGTTCTAACAAATGAGCTGGATAATCCATTTCTTCATCTAATACCGTTCGAGCCATCGCTCTAAAGCCATGAGCGCTCATTTCTTCTTTTGCAATGCCGCGCCTACGAAGTGCAGTCAATACTGAGTTTTCCCCCATAGGTTTATCATCACTTTTTCGTGAAGGAAAAACATATCGGCCATGCCCACTGATTTTATGAAGTTCTTTTAGTATGGCAATCGCCTGATTTGAAAGTGGCACAATATGATCAGCCTGCGTTTTGACTATAAAATATTCCCAGGGTTTTTTATCAAAATTTATCTGACACCATTCCGCTAAACGAAGTTCGCTTGGTCGGACAAACAATAGTGGTGATAGTCTAAGTGCGCAGGTAACTTGAATGATACCCGTATAATCATCTAAAATTTTTAACAGGGCTCCTATTTTTCTAGCGTCTGTTATCGCTGCAAAGTGTTTTACTTTGTGCGGGGTCAATGCCCCTTTTAAATCTCGGCAAATGTCTGAATCAACTTTTTGAGTGGCAACTGCGTAACGGAATACATTGCTGCATACGAATAGTAAGCGATGTGATGCGCTGTGAAAGCCTTTGGCTTCTACTTTTTGTAATATTTCTAGGATATCTATTGGTTTTATTTTTTTAATGGCCATATGCCCAATGTGCGGGAATGCATCGCGCTCACTAGTTCGCCAATATTTGCCACCGTTGGTATGAACGATTATGTGTAAACCAGCTTGATCATAAAGTTTATGTATTTTGTCGTTCTGGGGTTTAGCGGCTTTTATTTCTTTATCAATTAACATTTACAGCAACCCAGTTAGTAATTTTGACTGTAAATTGAACTGTAATAATTAAAGGCTGTATATGGATATTGTTGGGTGTTACTGTATTGTTTATTTGCTCTATGTGTTGTTTTTACTTG
>CAIVGC010000426.1 GCA_903905335.1 uncultured Methylococcaceae bacterium | reverse complement strand
TTAATAAGCACAGACAAAGGACGAAAGGCGAAGGGTTAAGTCTAATACCTGTCACGCCTTAAGTTGCTAGCCTCCTAGGCTTAGTCTTTCGCCCTGAGCCTTTCGTCTGTGCTGAAGTTGTCCCGCTTTAAGTTGGTAGCCGAAAATCTCATTATGTAATAACATATTTTATATATGTGTTACATATTAAAAATCCAATTTCTTTGTTTGATTCTACAAAATCCTATGTTTCATATGGTCAGCAAAGCCATATAAATCAATGGGGCTGATATTGTTACCCATTCAGCTCTTCGATTATTTTCAAGTATTGCCTTAAAACACACTTTAACATCCAAAACTAAAAACATATCTACTTGAATTTATTAGGCTTTCCATAAATATAATTACTGATAGACAATCGTATTTATACAAGTCTATTTAATAAAGTGTTATCATTTACCCAATACCCTAGGCTATTACTAGCTACACCTTCCATTAACAAACCATCCTATTTAAAAGTGGTTTCATTCAACTATACAATAAATAATATGATTAAAATAACCCTTCCGGCATTAGTTATAGCATTCTTAATATCAGGTTGTTCACTAGTTACAACTGACTATAAATCGTTTGAGGGCTCTCAGTCTGGGATAGTACAAGGAAAAGGCGGATCTAAGGTCGTCATAGACAATATGGACATTTGGGATGATGGTGAGCCACCCCGTAAATTTAAGGTACTTGGTTTCATTGATGATATTCGTGATACACGATTAATACAAATTTCAAGTCGTAACAATATTGTTAAAAAAGCCCGTGAAGCTGGTGGAGATGCTGTTATTAAATTGCATACCCAATCTCAACTTGAAAATTTATATTCAGCAGGCGGTGCATCGGCTTACGCTTATGGAGTTCATGTTCATACTAGCAGTTATGATAACTCTGATAAAATCACGTCAAAATACGCTGTTATTAGCTATTTAGACAATAGAAAGCAAGTAGGATCGGTAACTCCAACTGCAGAAACGGTTACTAGCGTTCAAGAAAAAGGTTTCTTTTATAAATGGTTTGGCAAATAAAAGAATAGCGATACGAACCTGGTCGAGCATTAAAGACAGATGCTCGGCCCACTAGACTTAAGAACTACATTGTAAAAAGCATAATAGCCATTAACGCAGCAATGATCCCAAACCATTGCTTGAGACATATACGCTCTTTGAGTATTAACCAAGCGAGGATAACGGTTGCACCCGGATAAAGTGAACCCAAAGCAGATGAGATATCTAAACGCCCTGATTTAAGCGCTTGTAGAAAAAAGAAGTTACCACCCACATTAAAAGCTACATGAAGCAAAACCACACCCAGAGTATTGCGTTGAACAACAAATGTTTCACGTCGAATCTTTACGAAAACAAAAGTCATTAGAGTTCCTGTCGTATAAGCCGCAATTATAAGCCAAATAGCTGAGGTGCTGTCGCTTATGGCGTAATGCATGGCTATAAAATAGCATCCAAAACCAATCCCCGCTAAAACCGGAAGACGTAAACTCGATAAACGATCAATGCGGAAGGGTTGTTGACTATCCCCTAGTGAAATGAACCAGACAGCTATCAATGCGAAAGCAAATCCTACGAATTGCATCGACGATGGAAGCCCTTGTAAGAAAATACCAACGACAATAGGAATCACGGCGGCAAATAAAGCTGAAACTGGCGCAGCGATACTCATCTGCCCGCAAGTCATACTGTAAAATAAAACCAATAAACTGCCCGAACTCAGCAGACCCGCCAGTCCAGCAAACATAATTGATTTTGGCTCAGGAATAACTTCAGGATAAAGAGCTACAGCAATGACTAATGCCAGTAAACCGACTATATTTCCATAAAAGACCACAAGATATAAGCTCAGCTTGCGGGAAGCGAGGCCACCGGCAAAATCTGCTATCCCCCATGATAGCGCTGAGGCAATGCCATATAACATAGAAAACATGTATTATCCTTAAGATGAGTTGTCTTTAATATTAAGGGCTACCAATTTAAGACGGGACACTACTTAATCGTTCAATTTTAGGCAGGGTTCTTCTAAGCACAGACAAAGGACGAAAGGCAAAGGGTTAAGT
>CAIVGC010000425.1 GCA_903905335.1 uncultured Methylococcaceae bacterium | reverse complement strand
TTTAGTGTCGTCAATATATCTGATGATTTTATGGTATTAATGGCAATATCACCCAATGTTGGGAATGCCAGCCTTTCAAGACGTGAAGTTTTCTTTAGCTGTGTGGTTGGATTAGTCAAATGCTCCATTGAACCTAACCATTGCCACGCAATATCTGCAAAGCTGTTTATTATTGGCAGACCATCAGCTTTACGTTGTACATCTTCAGTTTTAGAGTTGGCTAATTGTTTAATCTGTTTTTTCGCTTCACTAGGATCAATGTCACTTGCTATCTGCTCACGTGCTTTTTCGGCCTTACGTCTTGCAGCCTCTAATGTAGTGTTGGGATAAGCACCGAAACTTAATCTATTTTGCTTACCTACAAAACGATAAATAAACCGCCATGATTTAATACCTGTCGATTTCACTAATAAAACCAAACCATCACCATCATTAATGGTGCAATCTTTTTCTTTAGACTTAGCCGCCCTGTAGACAGCGTCCTTATTAAGTTCTTTAGCCATTTTGTGACACCATTTGTGATACGTTTTTGTGTCACTCTACCCCGTATCACTATTTGTGTCACTTTTTTATGTGAATGTCACTACATCTTAGTGCATTTCGTTGAACAATAAAAAACCCGCCAAGTCAGATAACTCGCGGGTTTGTGTACTTCTTTGCATCTCGCTGGATGCCTGATTGGTGCCGATGGCCGGATTTGAACCGGCACAACTTTCGTCACCACCCCCTCAAGATGGCGTGTCTACCAATTTCACCACATCGGCCTGTTCTTTTGAAGAACTGTTGACATCAACATATTCTGCTTAAACTTCTTATTTAATCTACTTCTGAAAATAATACAATAGTGATTTCTAGTCACTATTATATTATTTATGCTACTTAGTTTCAGTGACCGCTGGCATTTCTTCAGACTTTAAAATATCAGCCGAATTTGCTTTTTTTGAATTATCAACAGCTGAAAGACCTGCTGCATCTTGTTGTGTTTCTGGCTGACTCATTAAGTCATAAGCCATTCCCTTATGTCCATTAATAACAGCAAGACCTAAACTGGTTATAAAGAATAAGCTTGCCAGAATAGCAGTTGCCCTTGACAAAAAGGACGCTGCTCCTTGAGCACCAAAAACAGAACCCGCTGAGCCAGTGCCAAAGGCAGACCCAGCATCAGCACCTTTACCTTGCTGCATTAAAATAAGGCCTACAATACTTAAACCTAGCAACACATGAATAACAATAATTACCTGATACATGGAAATTTAGCCGTTTTAAACTGAATGATAAATCTTTAAAAAGGATTCCGCATCCAACGAAGCCCCACCAATTAAACCGCCATCAATATCAGGCATAGCAAACAAGCCTTTTGCATTATCTGGCTTAGCACTACCACCATATAAAATTTGTATTTTATCAGCAATAACTTGATCTTTAGCAGCGATATACTTACGAATATAGCAATGCACTTCTTGTGCTTGCTCATCGCTTGCTGTTTTTCCTGTCCCTATCGCCCAAACTGGCTCGTAAGCAATGACTGCATTATTAAAAGCTGTGATACCTGCTAAATTAATTACAGCATCAAGTTGCTCATTAATCACTGCGAATGTTTGATCTTGTTCGCGTTGATCTAAGGTTTCTCCTACGCACAAAATAGGGATAATATTTTGCTGTTGCGCCTGACAGAAACGTGCCGCCACCGATTCGTTAGTATCACCGTAGTAAGATCGTCTTTCCGAATGCCCAACAAGTGCATATTGGCAATTAAACTCTTTCAGCATACTCGCTGAAATTTCTCCAGTATAAGCACCTGAAGCTTGATCAGCTATATTCTGTGACCCTAGTGATAATGAACTATCTTTCACCAAATCTGCTATATAAGGTATATAAACATAGGGGACACAAACAGCGACATCTGCAACATCCGCCCCTAATCCGGCAATAATGCCTTTTGCTAGTAACTCAGCACTAGCACGAGTTCCATTCATTTTCCAATTACCGACAACTAGAGACCGACGCATCAACATTACCTATATATAGAAACAAACCGTGTATGATATAGGCTAATAG
>CAIVGC010000424.1 GCA_903905335.1 uncultured Methylococcaceae bacterium | reverse complement strand
CGCAGACGAAAGGCTCAGGGCGAAAGACTAAGCCTAGGAGGCTAGCAACTTAAGGCGTGACAGGTACTAGACTTAACCCTTCGCCTTTCGTCCTTTGTCTGTGCTTAGAAGAACCCTGCCTAAAATTGAACGATTAAGCTTAGTGCCCCGTCTTAAATTGGTAGCCGGTTTATAGGCCCCAATGGCCTACTTGGCGGTCACATTTTTAATGATCAATGCAACAAGTTCTCGATTTTCAACAATGCGAGAATATTCTTTTTTATAATAACTTCACTATAGCAGGTTCAGGTTTAATAAACTTGTGTGTAACTGTTCCTGGCTTCTTTGAGTTCCATGGCTATTTCGCGCTGCAGGCGGAAATTACGTCGAGTATGGGCAATGTTGTAAGGTATGTTTGGGTTTTTTTCGTACTTAACAGCTGTGCGTATTAAGCCTATCCATTGACGGTCATTATCTTCCATTTCTTTAAAGCGATTACGAATTCGTTCTAGCTCTTGATTACAATAAGTTACAAAGCCGGCAGCATAAAAGACACTGTTTTTTAAGTAATCATTTAACGCTGCTAAATCACTATTAATTTCAGCAACTACTTGTTCAAAATTACTAGGTTCTGGTTGTTTTTCTAGTTCTTCTGCTGGTTTTTTGAGGGAATTAACCGTTTCATTAGCAGGAGCAAGGTTAGATTCTGAATTCATCGCTGCTTTAATAGCCGTTTTAACGGTTCTACCTACAGCGGGAGTTGCGATCGTTGTTTTATTGGCCCATAAGCCATAGCGTAAATAATGGGTGACATCTTGTTTAGTCATGTCTTCGCCTTGATAAAAGGCTTCTAGAGTTTTAATTTCGGCTGATCTTTCATCTAATAAGCGTTCACGTGCTTGTAAGGGTTTGGCGATAAAGGCTTCCACAGCGACTCGTCCAAAACGTAAAAACAAGACTTGAAAGCCATGTCGTATACGAGCTTGCTCTATGCTTTCATCGGCATTGAGTAGCGTTTTACGTACATCATGAGTTTCCCACAATAAGGATTGTGTTTTATGGGCAATTTGATCGATTAAAACTTGTAATGATTGTGCCAATTGATCGGTAAGTTCAGTTTCAAACTTTTGTTGAATTTCTCTAAACAATTCTTCACGAATTTTATAATTGCCTTCGCGTGGGTCGGGCATTGAAATAGTACGGCCCGCCGTATAAATACGTTTTAGCTCATCCATTTGCCCTGTGGTCAAATTGGAGAGTAGTCCGTCGATCTTTTCGTCATAAGCAGTATGTAAAGTCGCTAATTCCTGATGTTCAGCACCTATGGCGTCGGCTTCTTTACGACCTTGAATGCTCTCTGCATACCAGACATCAAAATCTTTTTTGATACGTTGCCATTCTCGTCCCCACCATTGATTAAATTCTTTGCCTAGTAGGTCATCTTCTTCGGACTCACCTTCAGCGATATTTTCATAGAGGGGTTCTAATTTACCTAAAATTTCAGCCGCATAATAGCGAATATTATTAACTAAGGCATCGCAGCGTTTTTGTAGTACTTCAGCGCGTTCATGGTCAATGTAATAATTAACGGTATCTTTTAAGATGAGGACGCCATCGGTGATGCCTAGCTTTTTTAGCTTATTTTTGTCGTCGGCGGCTTTTGAGCGACGCAGTGTGTCTTCAGAAGGTATGCCAGATTCAACAAGATGAGAGCGAGCACAAACAGGGATCATGCGGCGTTCGGGCACGCTAGGCCAGTAGTTTCTGTGTTTGATTAAGGTTTCTTTAAAATCAATAGGATCATCCAAAGCATCTGCTTGGGTGAGCACTACAAAAATTTTGTCGGACACTTTGATGTTGGGGTCTTCGGTGTCAGCGATTAGTAGTATTTCTTTTTCTGGCCCAGTAATAGAGGGCTGTTTTATTTCTTTGGCATAAATAATGGCGTCGCAACCTTTGAGCCGGTCTATGGCCTGTTCTGAATGCATTTGTATGCCGGAATTAAAGCCGGGTACATCATGAAAAATAATATCTCTGTCACTGCGTAAACGTACAGTTTTAAGTTGTATGCGTTTGATGGCGAGTGACTGTGCTCGGTTTTTAAAAATAGCCGATTGGAGTTGTTCGTTTATTTCACTAATGTCGATAAAGGTTTGCGTATAGCCATTTTTTTGTTTGGTAAATTCATGGATGGCTTGCAGGTGCTTTTCGGTGTCGTCGAAATCTTCTTGTATTTCTTTTCTTTCTTTGTCGCCCAGCGTGTTGTCTAGCGCAGCTTTTCTTTGTTGCTGTAGCTGAGCTATTTCTTCTTTACTGTAATATTGAATAAATAACAGTTGATCTTGCTCGGTCTGGGCCGACCAAATTTCGGTGCTGGTAAAGGTGCATCTTTCGCGTGCAGAGGGCAGAATTTCTTGACCTAACCAGGCATTGAGTAAGGCACTTTTTCCTGCTTTCTCAAGGCCAATTACAGCGACTTCAAAACGATTAGCATGTAAACGTTCTAGTTGTCGATTTAATCGAGTATGTTCAGCGTTGAGTTTTTGCACCAACTCTGGGGCAATATCTTCGTTGGTTTTGTTACATAAGGTGACTAATTTATCAGCCAGAACAGAGGTTATTTCCAAGCGTGCAAGTTGTTGTTGACACGTTTCTAGCCAAGTAGCCATAGATATTCCAGAGTTGTTAAATGCTTTTTGAGCAGATTGTAGCTTAGTCGGTCTTAGGCTAAGCTACAAAGTTACTTTTGTATGTTGATTAGTGGCTTACGTCAACTTTAGCGCCTTTAGTTTGACCAATTTCAGTCAGCGTTTGGTTAAACCAAGGGCTATCAAGATCAAAAGGTTTGCCGCCTTTAATACGTGGAAATTCAATCGCGCGCAAAACACCGCCACGATCTTCATCATGACCAATAACACCCGATTCGCGACGGAAAGCACATTCTACCGCTAAATCAGCACAAGACTTGATTAAACGGATGTCTTCGACATTAGAAGCTGAGGCTCTTGCAAAATAACCTGATTTTTGGATCAGGGTTTTTTCGGCACCTAGCATTTCGGCAAACTGTTCTCCGAACCATTTTCCTGGATTTACGGCATCTAGTTTGACATGACCGAAAGCATCACGTGGCACTTCTTGGCCTTTGGCTTGCATTTCTGCAACGATAGACTCAACACCTGCACCTTCAGAAACAAAGATGTTTACACAATCATATTGATCCATAACCGCACGTAAACGCGTTGCTTCGGCAGCGATGTCGATAGTCATTTCAGGTATGAATATGGCATGAACTTCAAAGGCGTTGCGATCTAGGCCTAGTTCAGGTAACCATTCAGCCTTATCCAGTAATTTACGATATTCCTGGGCGGTAGCGGCTGTTAACCAGCCACAGCTCCGCCCCATGACTTCATGGATGATGAGCATGCGTGGGTTAGCGTTGTTTTCAGCAACCACGTTTGAAAAATATAGAGCGCCTTGCTCTGCTGCCGTCCAAGCACCTAGTGATTGCTTGATAGGGAAGACATCATTATCAACGGTTTTGGGTAAGCCTATAACAGTAAGGCCGTAGTTGTTATTGGCAAGGAATGCTGCTAAATCTGCAGCAGCTGTATTCGTGTCATCGCCACCTATGGTGTGCAATATATCAACGCCATCTTTAACGAGTTGATCAGCAGCTACTTTTTGAGGGTCTTGGCCTTCTTGAACTAGGCCACGTTTTAGGCAGTCTTTAACATTAGTGAGTTTGACGCGACTGTTACCAATTAATGAACCGCCAAAGCGATGTAATAACCCAGCTTTTTCACGTATGGCTGGTGTCACTGTATAAAAGTCGCCCAATAGCAAGCCTTTGTAACCACTACGATAGCAGATAATTTCAATGGAAGGGTCTATTTCAGTGTAACGTTCGATAAGGCTACCGATAGCTGAGTTTAGGCAAGGAGCCAAGCCGCCTGCAGTAAGAATGGCGACTTTTTTAGGTTTGTTCATAAGTATCGTAAGGTATGAGGTTGGACAAGTAATAGTAGAGAACTGTAAGAGTTCTCCATTAGATTTATCGTTTCACGCCAAGGTAAAACAACACAGGTGAATTACTGTGTATTAACTTAGACTTAGGGCTAAAACGTTGTGAAATTTTACCATATTAAGAAATAATATCTGAAATTATTCAATATTAAGCAAAGGGTAAAAGAGGGGGGTGCTTATTTTTTAAAGTAATCGCTGATGACTGCGGATACAGATAGCTCGTTTTTAGCTAAAGGTTTGATAATGCTGAAAGCATCGAATAATATTTTTACAGCCTGGGGTAGCTTGGTAATATTTTGACGGACTAAGTCGTAAGCGCCAAATATCGCTAGAGTGAAGAACTGTTTAATTAAAGAGTAATGGTTCCTGTTTAATCCGGCCAGAATAGCAATAGATTCTAGCGCGTTGCGGCCACCACATTGTAAGTATTTAAATACAGCGGTTTTTAGGAGTTCGTTAGACATCACGCCATAAAGCGCATTGGCCAGTACATTAAGATTGGCGTTAGCATTTTGCCTATCTCGATAATAAGCTTCTATCTTATTATGAATTAAATCAGTATTGTAAAAGTCAGGCATCGCCAATAAATGCGTGCTTAATATTTGTATGTCTGAAAATACAGCTGTTAAGCCTCCTCCTGTTAAGGGATGGCGCATATTAAGTGCATCGCCTAACATGACGGCACCTTTGCGGATGATTGGGTTTGCTGCCATATAATGATTAGGCATAACTTTAAATCCGCCTGCTTTTATGGCCTGATCATAGCTGCTACGCATGATTTCTGGAATATACGGTGTTACATTGGCGTCTAAATGCGCCTGTAGCAAGGCTTTTCTAGGTAGTAATTCGCCCGGGAAATCGATAAGTAATCTGACTTCATGGCTAGAAATAGGGTAGCAAATAAAAGGCGTGGGTCCCGATAAAAACACATGACCATGTCTAGGAAAGGGCATGTCACAGTTATTTAAGATCAAACCTATAAAATAGGAGGTGACTGTTTTTTCATTATTACTGAGGTCTTCTCTAAAGTTTGAGACAAAACCATCGCGAGTGATGG
>CAIVGC010000423.1 GCA_903905335.1 uncultured Methylococcaceae bacterium | reverse complement strand
TTAACCACGGTGGACTAGGACGCTTACTCAATAGCATACAGACGCAGTTTATCGGTATGTTAAGAATATGGTCTATACCGATTGTATTAATGCTCAGTATCGCCTCTGGATTTACCACCTACTATGGCCTGTCTTACTTTATAGTTCCTTGGATTGCATTGGTCATCACCATTGCCATTCAATCAATTATTGTCATTTGTTCACTTGAGATTGCAGGCATACACTGGAAAGCCAATCGTTTACGCTACCTCAGCGTAGCCTTATCTTTATTAGTCGCCATTACCGCCTCAATAACTTTTTCTTATTTTAAATTTTATGAAGTTTCGCAGAGTGAAACCATACAAATTGATCGAATTAATGAGATACGCAAGGAAGTTAATGATTACCTAACCGCCATTTTAATTAGCAAAAGTGATATTTTAAAGCTCCAAAATAACGAGCTTGAAAAAGCCAGCAATGATCTATCCAAAGCGTATTTCGGAACTCATGAGCAAACGCCTACAGAATATAAAAACAAAGTGGGTGAAGGTCCTTTCTGGCGGCATTACAATCAACGATATCAAGCTAAAAAAGCGCATATAGATGCATTAGATCAAGAATTTAATGAGCTTGATGGACATGTACGCAAACTTCAGGCCAGCCTAAACCACTTATCTAGCGATACTGAAAATAACTATCAAGAAGCTATAACAGGCTTACAAGAAGTACAGATTAACTTTAATCAACTAGCTGCCAATGCAGGTGTCGCTGCGCCTGAAGCGCCGATATTAATGACTTACAAGCAATTTATCCAAGGTGTTACACCTAGCTTTGCTATGTGGAGTAATTTCTCACTGTTTGCTTTTGCTTGCGCAGCTATGGTCGACTTTTTTACTTTTTTACTCTCTTATCGCTTGGAAAGCACTGCGCCAGGGCCACTATCAGAACAAGAACAAGAGTTGGTTTTTGAATGCCTAAGACAGTTCTCTGAGTTTAGAATCAATGAAAATGACGAATTGGAAATGGTTATTGAAAAATCGAACATTGAACGCGCCAGACGTTACTCTGATTGGTCGCGTATGTTTGCTGTCGGTTTTTTATTAAGCCGTGGCTTTTTACGTAAAGTCGACAACCGCTCAGTAGAATTTGCTCCCAATCTTTACCCCTTGATTGCCGAACGCATGAGTGCTCAATTAAGAGCCATCAAAGCACAGGCAGAAAACTCTGACTTACAGCCGGTGCACTATGACCACTAATTTATCGCCTTTGGACGCTTGGTTATCAGGTGAGCATAATGAGTCTATAAACAATCTTCAGTTTTGGGACCCTGGCTTCGATGCCGAGCGCAGAGTCGTGACTAGTCATCTTGGGCCTTTTTATAGACTCTTTGAGCGCCCAGAAAATTTTATACCGCGCTTTTATCATCGAATTTACTCATTACCCATTACTGACTGGCAACTTAGTATAAAAACTCGTCTTTATG
This sequence comes from uncultured Methylococcaceae bacterium, assembly GCA_903905335.1. Taxonomy (GTDB): domain Bacteria; phylum Pseudomonadota; class Gammaproteobacteria; order Methylococcales; family Methylomonadaceae; genus Methylobacter_C. Next base: position 9,213 of record CAIVGC010000423.1, on the reverse strand, counting down.
ACGATTTTTGTACCATTACGACCGATCTTAATATCTATTTCCAAGCAACCTTACAATACGCAGAAAAAAGCCAAGATAACTTGTCAGAAATTAATCAGCAGATTAAAACTCGCTATGAATGTTTAATTAAAGATACCGTTACCTCTGAACTAAGCCAACTTAAAGATGGCTTGTGGATACAATCGGGCTTGAACGAAATGGAACGGTCTATTGAAAACGTACTGAATGAAACCCTTATTTCAAAACATATTCAATGCCGCGTGATGTGCACATTAACACCGACCTTCTTAGCACTCACTGATGATGAGCAGCTTAATGGCCGCTTTACCCAAGAAGCCATTTATCTGAATGTCATGCAAAAAAACTTTGAGTTCCGCGAAAAACAAAGCCTAGAATTGTTTAGACAAGAAGAAGAGTTAGAAGCCTTACGATTAGGGCATCAACAAAAACAACTTGAAACTATCTATCAAGACGATGAAATTCAACGTCAGAAACAGGCTATGGAAGCAGAAGTTAGCAAACGCCGCCTTGATGAACAGGTAGTTCAACGGATAGAGCAACAACTAATAGAAACACGTCTACATCAACAAAATATTGTTCATGATACTCAGTTACGAGAAATTGAATTAGCCGCTGACATTCAATTTCAAGAAGACAAACTTAATCGCTTACATGCTGAAAAAACAAAACAAGAACATCTGCTAAGAGAAATCGAGCTAGCCGCTGATATTCAATTCCAAAAAGACAAACAAAAGCAGTTACAACAACTGGAACTAGAAAAACAACTACAGCAATTTGAGCATAATCGTTTATTAAAGGAACGTCAGAAACAAGAAACGGCCAAAGAATCTGTTCAACAACACCAAGATTGGTTAGTTGAAAAAGACCAAGAACAACGTATAAAACAATTGGAACTAGATGCTGAGCTTAAAACACTAGAATCCCAGCAATTGAAACGCCAAGAACTAGAAGAAAAATTAGAGGCCGATAAAATTCTGCATCACAACCGTGTACATCTCATGCAATTAGAAGCTGAGGCTACAGAACGAGAACTACACGCCGAAGCGATCAAAAGTAAAGATGAATATTTACGTCGAGAAATTGAATTTTTGGTGCTAGATAAACAACGTGCTGAATTAAGTAAATCAATTAGAGGCGCCAGCATAGATAAAGATAAGTAGCCTTATAGAGAAGACCTAACCCACCCTCACCACGGCAACATCTGACGTAACCAAACTAGGCCTTTAGTCGCAGGCCAAGCCCATAACCATAGCGCAATGACTATCGCCAATAACAACCAAGCTAAACTAGAGACATTACTGACAATAGCCTGATTGGCTTCGCCTTGTTTTTTGCCGGTGATCATCGTAGCAATAAGGTTTTCACCTTGCAAAAAACTACTGACCAATACCCCTGTTATATGAACACAAACTACCGCCAGCATGGCGTTGGAAATAAGTTCGTGCCACTCAGGCAACAAGTCTGTGCCGATATCTTCATAAACAGCCCAGCCAGTAAGTCCACTAGCTATTCCTAATAGCAGTAACAAAATAATCACAACTGCACCTGCAGGATTGTGGCCTACCGGATGCCGTGCTTTATTTTGAATAAGTTGACATAGGTATAGATAAACTACTTTAGGGTAATAAACAAAGCTGGAAAATCGAGCATAACGTGAACCTATAAAGCCCCAGATTAAACGAAAACTGATAAGCCCCAAAATCGTATATCCGAATAGTACATGTAAATCACGATTACGCTCGCTATCTGCGCTAAAGAAAGCGCCTGCAAAACTGAGTACCAACAACCAGTGAAAAAATCGTGTCGGTAAATCCCATACTCTAATGCGCTCTGACATAACTACTTTTATCTGCTTAAGGACATTAAATAAGTGATAACCTCACCCTTTTCTTGCGTAGTACATTCACGACTTAACACATCCTTACAATTGCGTTTAAACCATTTTTCTACTTTGCTGCTATTAGTGAAGCGAGCAGGATTAACCGAAGGTGCCATAGGCTCTATTTCTTTTTTAGTGACCGCATGTAGTCCTGATAAGGTTGGATTTTCGGTGTGACAACTAGAACAACTCCAATCACCACCCTCATGCTTACTTTTGAAAAACAATTCACCACGATGACTGTCAAAGCCTAAAAAAGCCGCATTATCCTGTTTCGCCTGTATAGCATAGCTCTTGATGAAGTCCTGAGACTGCTCAGCCCAAGTAGGTTGAGCTATCGCCATAAGCATTAAAAATCCAATGTTTATTTGTTTCATGGTTACTCAATTTATTAACAATGATGCTAGGGTAACGATTAAAACCACTCTATAAGCTCAATGTTGATTTTGCTTATAGCTTGAATAATAGGCTGCGAGGTTATCAATGTCCTGATTAGTCATTTTAGACACTACCCCATTCATATAAGGATTGATGCGTTTTAAATCACGATAATCACGCAACCTTTCAGCCAGAAAGGTTTGCTTCTGACCGATAATTTTAGGTGACATATTGTCAACACGGATATTCTTAGGGCCATGACAACTATCGCAAGTATAAAATGCGGTTTGTTCAGCTGCTGCCAAATTATTGGCTGCGGGTTTCTTTTCAAATACCGAACAGCCAGTGACGGCTAAAGTTAAAAAGCCGAGGCAAAGTAGTGTGAGGGTTCGTAAGGTTATATTTTTCATCGAATACATTACCATTTATTAGAGGGCAAATGGGTATAAAACATCGCCAAACCGACAATTTCATGATCGGTCAATTGAGCAGCTATATCTTCATGGCTGTCGCATTGTTTGCCTTTTTTATGGCATTCACTCAACCAAGCACACAGATACATAAAATCTTGCCCCGCCAAATTGGGCACATTATCTTTAGGATTAACACCATTACCCTCACTACCGTGGCAGTTACTACAATCTTTATCGGCACGAGTGGCTAGTGTTTTTTGTACCTCGCTACTCAAAGTCATAGCGCCCATACTCATATTATGCTCGGAAGGACATGAGCCCGTTACATTAACGGCCTGTATAGACCCCGAAAAACCCAAAAGCATCAGCATCAATGTGGCTATTAAATAAGACATTGTTTTTAAGTTAAATTTCATATTAGTTCAGCTTAGAACATGAAGTTAGTGGAAAAATAAAGAGTATTATTGGCACTGGCATTTCGACCGTTTCCATCATAATTTGATGAAGCGCCGTTAAATTGCGTGTAAGCCCAATATTGTAATGAAAAACGTAGATTTAAATAAGGATCTAGTTTTGAAGTGCCTTTACCGAATGGAACATAGTCGCCACCTAACATGAAGGAATTAGTGTTGGGGGAGCCGTTGGCGCTACCCGTAATAGCATTAACAGCTTGTCCTTGACCAGACGCTAAATTATACAAGGTAGCATCTGTAGTTCCCGACATCTTATTCCAGGCTAAGGTCATATTATAGGTTTGCTTATAAGTCCACATTCCCATCAACATCACAGTATCAAGATTATTGTTCACGTTATCAGCAAGCTGCTGCTGAACACTGGAATTCATTTGCATGTTATCGCGAGTATATCTAAACGAGGCCATCAGCATATGGTCTGCATTAAACATATAAGAGTAATTTGAGTCGACATTATATTCCTGATAACTATTCGTACCAAAACCACTTTGATATTGAGGTATCACCTTAGCTGCTAAGCCATAGGTACCGACCATCATGGTGTGAGGCCCAACAGTATGTTGTAAAAACATACGCCAGTAAGGTGCGCCGCCATCAATCAAACCTCCCTGTGGGCTTGCAGCTAATGAACCGTTAGCCCATACCCCATCAGCCTTAGCCATATTTTGTGCTTGTGAAGTATAACCCCCTGCTTCTAAATAAATATGATTATTAATCATGGTATATGCGGTTGCACCTGCGGTATTAGCACCTGCCATTAAAGCATTCAACCAAGGTGTAGCGGCCGGTTTTACTGTTGCGGAAGAACTGGTATAAGGATACATCCAAGCCGGTGTACTCATCCAAAAGTCCGACATTGTCGGTGCGTTATTGACGGTAATACCATAAGTCACATCACTGCCAGCAATTTTAGTATGATCGGCATAGCGTATGTCGGCCATTGCTAAGCTAAGAGAATGTGATGTTTGAGGCGCAATATTTAATTGTAAGTAACTACCAATTTTGCTGGCAACACGCCCTGTATAATAAATGGCACTCCAATCGTTTATAACATTATTGTTACGCCCTGATTGTGAGTTTTCATTTGCATAATAAGTGCCACCCGGCACTCCAACATTAGTATTGGTATAAGACGCTACCACTTCAGCGGAGAGAGGATTAAGAATGTCGGGTAAGATATTTGCATTACCGGCCACATAGCCATCCAACTTAAACTTTTGACCTAACTGCGTTAACCAAGGCCCATAAGACTGCATATGACAAGCTGCACAAGGCTCACCGGTTTGGCGTGAAAAAGCCGCTGTGGCACTAGCATTTTGAAAAGGTATGATCGAAAGTAACGATGAAATAATAATGGTTAAAAACAAACTGCTTTTAATTCCGCTAACTAATAGTGGTTTTACCATAACGTGGTGTATTCCTGCATAAAGATGAATGGGTGCAATTACTCGCTAGCCTGCTCTACTATCGAGAATATAAGACTTTAGCGCCCTGTAAATAAAAGCTAAGGATTCCGTTAAAATACTTAGCAAGAGCTTACTTATAAAGCAATAATTTAGCCAACTTTAATATCCCTTGTTTTTAAAGGCTTACGAAGCGATATAAAAAATATGTCTCATAAAAATGCGTCATATGACTTATTTTTTGTAAAAAAGTGTGGCATATGACGCATTTTTATTATTTTACTTTAAAGATAGTTATGAGCATTAGAGGGAAATCCTTTTTTAAAACTCTACTCAATCCAGCTTTTCGAAAATCAAAAATAAAAAACTTGAACATCGAGTATTATATTGCATTGACTAAATCTAACTTAACTTCTTAAAAGTTATTTTAATAATTTACGACTCATCGCCCTATTAGTTTAATTAGATTGTTCAACCTCAACTTTCAAAATTAAACCTGCAAAACTAAAATAACTAAAGCGACTGGATGAAAAACAGCTACCGTAAACCTTGCCATAATTATTAATGTATAAATGAGAATTTTAGGGATAGACCCCGGATCAAGACTGACCGGATATGGAATCATAGAAGAGTCGCAGCAAGGCTATAAATACATAGCCAGCGGCAGTATTCGAATTAAAGCAGATTATTTCCCAGATCGACTCAAACAAATTTTTGATGGCTTATTAGAAATTATCGAAAACTACCAACCAGAACAAATGGCCATAGAGCAAGTGTTTATGCACAAGAATGCTGATTCTGCATTGAAACTCGGCCAAGCACGCGGCGCAGCTATTTGTGCAGTACAAACCAAGGCTTTGCCAGTATTTGAATATGCTGCCCGACAAGTCAAACAAGCTGTGGTAGGCAAAGGCGCTGCCGATAAAACTCAGGTACAGCATATGGTGAAAATTTTGCTAAACGTGCAAGGTGACTTATCTTTAGATGCTAGTGACGCTTTAGGTATTGCTATTTGTCACTCACATTATCAACAAACGGCGCTTATGTTAAGTAAACAAGGTGTATTTAGATGATCGGTTTTTTACGCGGCAAACTAGTCCATAAAGCCCCGCCCTTTTTAATACTTGACGTTCAAGGCGTCGGTTATGAATTAGAAGCGCCCATGACCACTTTTTATGACCTACCCGCTCTCAACGAAGATATAAAATTACATACTCATTTGGTTGTTAGAGAAGATGCTCATAGCTTGTTTGGATTTTCTACCCAAGCTGATCGCGCTCTATTTCGAACACTCATTAAAGTCAGCGGAGTCGGACCTAAGCTAGCCTTAACCATTTTATCAGGACAAAGTGCTGAAGAATTTCACCGCTGCATTCATGACAATGATACGGTTGCGTTAGTGCGTTTGCCGGGTGTCGGTAAAAAAACCGCAGAACGTTTAGTTATAGAAATGCGCGATAGGTTGCCTGACCTTACTGAGTCAGCAGCATCAGGTACCGGCAATAAAAACACGACAATGCTCCCTATTAGCAATCCAAAACAAGAAGCTGTTAGCGCCTTATGCTCCCTAGGCTATAAGCCTTTGGATGCCAGTAAAATGGTGCAAAACATTAATGCTGAAGGCAAATCGTGTGAAGATCTCATCAGAATGGCTTTGCAAGGGGCTCTTAAATGATTGAAAGCGATAGACTGATAGCAGCGAGCACTCATACTGATGAAGAACGACAAGACCGCGCTATTCGCCCTAAACGTCTAGCTGAATATGTTGGACAAAAAGAATTGCGCGCACAAATGGAAATTTTTATTCAGGCCGCATTAGCTCGCAAAGAAGCTCTCGATCATGTCTTAATTTTTGGCCCACCCGGCTTAGGTAAAACAACACTAGCTAATATCATTGCAGCCGAAATGTGTGTTAAAATTCGCCAGACATCAGGGCCAGTACTCGATAAGGCGGGTGATCTTGCCGCACTATTGACCAATCTTGAACCGCATGATGTGTTGTTCATTGATGAAATACATCGATTGAGCCCAGCAGTTGAAGAAATCCTTTATCCTGCCATGGAAGATTACCAGCTAGACCTTATGATAGGTGAAGGACCGGCGGCTCGCTCCATCAAACTGGATCTGCCCCCATTTACGCTGGTCGGTGCCACAACTCGCGCGGGTTTGCTGACTTCACCATTGCGTGATCGATTTGGCATAGTGCAACGCTTGGAATTTTACACCGTTGAGGAACTAGCAAATATTGTTATTCGTTCCGCCAAAGTTTTAGGCATTACTCTAGACCAAAAGGGTGCATTCGAGATTGCTAGACGCTCTCGTGGCACACCCCGAATTGCCAACCGATTACTTAGACGTGTACGAGATTATGCCGAAGTAAAAGGCAATGGCGTCATTTCCGAAGCCTGTTCTATTCAAGCGTTGGACATGTTAAGAGTCGACAATAACGGCTTTGACGCCTTAGATCGTAAACTACTCATGACCATGATAGAAAATTTCGACGGTGGCCCAGTTGGATTAGATACTCTAGCTGCAGCGATTAGCGAAGAACGCGGCACAATTGAGGATGTTCTTGAGCCCTATTTGTTGCAACAAGGCTTTATAATGCGCACACCACGTGGCCGTGTAGTCACCCGAAATGCCTATTTGCATTTTGGTCTACCTCTACCTAAGCAAATAGGTTTATCTGAAGATTTATTTGATTAACAAAGATATGAAAAGCAGACGTTTTATCTGGTCCATCCGGGTTTATTATGAAGACACTGACGCTGGTGGAATGGTGTTCTATGCCAATTATCTTAAATTTTTTGAGCGAGCACGCACCGAAAGGCTTCGATCAATAGGCTATGAGCAAGATAGTTTGATGATCAGCCCCGGCATTATTTTTGTTGTACGAGCTGTACAAGTAGACTACCTAAAACCTGCACGATTTAATGAACAAATTGAGGTTAGCTCTGAGGTAACTCTTTTTAAAAGAGCCAGCCTTACTTTTGAACAACTAATTACACGAGGTGACGAGCTTTTATGCACTAGCACAACTCGCATTGCCTGTTTGGATGCCAATACCTTACGTCCTAAAGAAATTCCTAGAACCTTACAAGAGCAGTTAAAGAATGAACACTGATTTATCTATTTTCCATTTAATTACTGAAGCTAGTTTTGTTGTGCAATTAGTCATGTTAATACTAATGATTGCATCCCTAGCATCATGGACATTTATTCTTTCAAAACGCAAGGAACTAAACCGAGCCATTGAAATTACTGATGAATTTGAAGAGCAATTTTGGTCAGGTGTTGCCCTAGCTGATCTTTATAGAAAACTTGCTGCAAAAGATTTCGAACCAGAAGGTATAGAAAAAATATTTCTAGCCGGGTATAAAGAATTTTCCCGCATGCATCAAACTGGTAATGTTGAACCTGGAGTCCAAGTTGAAAGTGCTCAGCGCGTAATGCGCATCGAGCTATCGCGTGAATTAGAACGTTTAGACGAACATTTAGCCTTTCTCGCTACCGTTGGTTCAACTAGCCCTTATGTCGGATTATTTGGCACAGTATGGGGAATTATGAATTCATTTATGTCACTAGGTAATGTTAAGCAAGCAACACTTGCTCAAGTTGCCCCGGGCATCGCTGAAGCATTAATTGCAACCGCCATTGGTTTATTTGCCGCAATTCCTGCTGTTGTTGCTTATAACCGTTTTTCTACGCGCCTAGATAGATTAACTGGTCGCTATGAATTATTTGTTGAAGAATTTGTTGTATTACTACAAAGACAGGTTCACAGCAAATGAGTAGAAAGCACGGACGTAGAAAACCTATGGCGGAAATCAATGTCGTCCCTTACATTGACGTAACCTTGGTATTGCTCATTATTTTTATGATAACCACGCCCATATTGCAAACCGGAGTCGATGTTGATCTTCCACAAGCCGAATCCAAAACAGTAGAAACAGAAGGCGAAGGTGATAACCCACCTATTGTTATTACCATTAAAGAACAAGGCCTTTATTACATAAAAATTGGCTCGCAAGACGATGAACCTATTTTAGTTGAGGCTATAACGGCTAATGTTGCAGCCGTATTAACTAATAAACCTAAAACACAAATTCTCATCAATGCTGATAGAGGTGTAGATTACGGTACCGTAGTTACTATTATGGCCGAACTAAAAAATGCTGGCGTACCAGCAGTAGGGTTAATGACTAAACCCAAAGAACAATAAGTTAGATGAATAACAAAAAGAAATTCACACGACCTTTTGTACTTGCATTTGCAATACATTTTATACTATTGGGGCTATTTGCATTAAGCGCCCTCTACAAGCCCGCGCGCATAGAGCAAGCAGCTCCAGAAATAATTCATGCAACCATGATTGATTTAGCGACCTTGCCGACTAAAATCGAAAATGACAATGCTGAAGCTGCCACTCAGGCTAAAGCGGAAGCCACTAAAGCAAAGACCGAAGCAGATGAACTAACTAAAGCTGAGGCAGCTAAACAAGCCAAAGCTGCCGCTCAGGCTAAAGCAGAAGCCACTAAAGCCAAGGCCGAAGCAGAGGCACTAGCTAAAGCCGAGGAGGCCAAACAAGCCAAAGCTGAAGCTGCCGCTCAGGCTAAAGCGGAAGCCACTAAAGCAAAGACCGAAGC
>CAIVGC010000422.1 GCA_903905335.1 uncultured Methylococcaceae bacterium | reverse complement strand
TTTACTTATTATTCATGCTCTAACCAAGCCTAAATTACACACTATTAATGAATCCAAAAGTCCATAATCAAATAGTCAGTTTTATATGGAGCGTTGCCGATGACGTGTTGCGAGATGTATTTGTAAGAGGCAAATACCGTGACATTATCCTGCCATTTACCGTTTTAAGGCGTTTAGATGCGTTATTAGTACCAAGCAAAGACAAGGTACTGGAAGCCAATGACTTTTTAATCGAACAAGCTATTGATAACAAAAAAGCCTTGGAAAGCCAATCGGGTTACCCCTTCTGGAATATTTCTAAGTACACCTTTGAGACCTTGCTGAATGATGCTGTCAATATAGACAGTAATCTGGAAGCTTATTTGGACGGTTACAGCCCCAATGTACAAGAAATTATCAGCAAATTTAAACTGCGTAATCAGTTAGAAACGCTCAAAGAAGCCGGTTTAACGTATCTGCTGATTGAAAAACTGTGCAACAAAGACATAAATCTTAGCCCTAAAGTAGCCCTTAACAGCAAAGGCGAAGACTTACCACCACTCACCAACTTAGGCATGGGCTATGTGTTTGAAGAGTTGATTCGTAAGTTTAACGAAGAAAACAACGAAGAAGCCGGAGAGCATTTTACCCCGCGTGAAATCATTAAATTAATGATTCATGTTTTATTTACCCCTGTTAAAGAGCTGATTAAAAAAGGCACTTACCTGATCTATGACCCTGCTTGTGGTAGTGGCGGTATGCTCACTGAAGCCGAATATTTTGCTTTAGAAGTATTGAACAGCGAAGCGACTTTTATGCTATATGGGCAAGAAGTTAATCCAGAAACCTATGCCATTTGTACCAGTGACATGCTGATCAAAGGCGAACAATCAGAAAATATAAAATACGGCTCTACACTGGGCAATGACGGTTTCGAGCAGTTACATTTTGATTTTATGCTCTCTAATCCCCCTTATGGTAAGACGTGGAAAATTGATGAAGCCGCTATTGTTGAGGATCGGGGTAAAAAAGGCAGTCAAAATATAAAAGATCCTCGCTTTCAAATTGGCTTACCGTCTATTTCTGATGGACAGTTATTGTTCCTGATGAACATGGTGAGCAAGATGAAACACAACACCGAACTAGGCAGTCGGATTGCCACTGTTCACAATGGCTCGGCCTTGTTTACCGGTGATGCAGGCGGTGGTGAAAGTGAAATTCGCAAATACATTATTGAAAACGATTGGCTGGAATGCATCATCGCCTTGCCCAAAAATATTTTCTATAACACCGGCATTCCTACTTATATCTGGATTGTATCGAACAAGAAGGCAGAACACCGCAAAGGCCAAGTGCAATTGATCAATGCCATGGAATTGTACGAGAAATTGCGCAAAAATCTGGGCCAAAAAAATTGTGAAATGAAACCGGCACATATTGATGCCATTACCCAACTATATATGGATTTTAAAGCATCCGATATTTCTAAAATTTACCCAAACAATTATTTTGGCTATCACAAGATAACCGTTG
>CAIVGC010000421.1 GCA_903905335.1 uncultured Methylococcaceae bacterium | reverse complement strand
TTGACTCTAAGACCAAAAGCCACGTTTTCAAAGACTGTCATGTGCCTAAATAAGGCGTAATGTTGGAAGACAAAACCGATACCGCGCTTACTAACATTCTGCGTAGTTTTATCGACACCGCTTAATAATACGCGCCCTTGATCAGCTTGTTCTAAACCTGCAATGATGCGTAAAAGCGTGGTTTTACCACAACCGGAAGGCCCTAGTAAGGCAACTAACTCTCCTTCAGGAATTTCCAAATTGATATTAGAGAGTGCCGAAAATGCACCAAACTGTTTGCTGATATTGGTAAGTAAAATACTCATAATGGAAATCTCAAATTATATTCAAAGTGCTTAGCGACGGGCTTGCTGCCATTCTAAGGTCGTCTTTAAAATTAAGGTCACGATCGCTAAGGCTGCCAGTATTGAAGCGCTGGCAAAAGCGCCGACGATGTTGTATTCGTTATAATTAACTTCAACATGCAGGGGCAAGGTATTAGTTAAGCCTCGAATGTGGCCAGAAACCACAGAAACCGCGCCAAATTCGCCCATGGCTCTGGCATTACAGAGCAAAACGCCGTATAGCAAAGCCCATTTAATATTGGGCATCGTCACCGACCAGAAGGTTCTCCAGCCACCTGCACCCAAAGAAAGAGCAGCCTCTTCTTCTTGGCTACCCATTTCTTGCATCAGAGGTATTAATTGACGCGCCACAAAGGGAAAGGTAATAAATAAAGTCGCCAGAATAATGCCCGGCGTAGCAAAGATGATTTTAATATCGTGCTCTATCAGCCAACTACCAAACCAGCCCTCAGCACCAAACAACAAAACAAATATCAAGCCAGAAATCACCGGCGAGACTGAAAACGGTAAATCAATTAAGGTCGTCAACAGACTTTTGCCCATAAAATCAAAACGAGTAACCGCCCACGCTGCGGCAACACCAAAGATTGTATTTAACGGCACAGTCACTAAGGCCGTTAATAACGTCAGCCTCAAGGCTGCTAAGGTGTCAGGTTCAGATAAGGCTGCCCAATAAGCCTCTAAGCCTTTAGAAAAGGCTTTAACGATAACCAAGCCCAAAGGTAGGCAGATAAACAAACCAATAAAGCAGACGGCAATTGTAACTAAACTCCATCTAAGCCAATCTGGATCTTGTAACGCTAGTGGTTGACGCACCACCAATTTAGCGACGGGTAATTGAATAATAGCCATATTCGCACTCATCTTATAATTGTCCAGAACGTTTACGTACCCAGTATTGCAGCACATTAATCAACAACAATAGTAGGAAGGAAATCACTAGCATCGTTAAGGCAATCGCCGTCGCACCTTCAATATCAAATTGCTCCAGCTTGGTTACGATTAACAGCGGTACGATTTCTGAGACATAAGGTAGATTGCCTGCAATAAAAATCACTGAGCCGTATTCGCCGACACCTCTAGCAAACGCTAGCGCAAAACCAGTGAGTAGGGCAGGGAACACATTCGGAAAAATGATTTTATTAAAGACTTGTAAACGGGTAGCACCCAAACTAGCCCCCGCTTCTTCCATAGAGGCTTCAAACTCTAGCAACACGGGTTCAACAGTACGCACCACAAATGGGATACTGATAAAAATCAGCGCCATCACAATACCCAAGGGTTTAAACGCGACTTGCACTCCTAAGGTATCGATCAGCAATTTCCCCAAAAAGCCACTAGGCTGAAAGATAGTCGCTAAGACAATACCCGCAACTGCTGTCGGCAGGGCAAAGGGAAAATCAATCAAGGCATGAAAAATACGTTTACCGAAGAACTCATAACGCACTAAAACCCAGGCGACAATAAAGCCAAAAAAACTGGCTATTAAAGCCGCAACCATAGCCGCTGTAAAACTAACGCGGAATGAAGATAACACCCTTTTATTGCTAATGATGTGTAGATAATCTTCCCAGTTCAAACGAAAACTTTGAAACACCAAGGTGCTTAATGGAATTAAAACCACCAAACTTAAATAGACCACGGTAAACCCGATAGTCAGCCGGAAGCCCGGCATAATACTATTTTGTGACATAACTCGACTCCAATTCACCCACGCATTTATTCTTTTTTATAAATTTGGTCAAACAAACCGCCATCAGCAAAATGAATGCGCTGCACGGCTTCCCAGCCACCAGGGATAATGTCTTTAACGGTAAATAGTTCTAATTTGGCAAATTGATCGGCATGACGCGCAAGAATTTCAGGGTTGCGCGGACGATAATGATGCTTTGCGATAATCTCCTGGCCAACATCGCTCCAAAGAAAGCCAAGATAAGCTTCAGCAAGCTTTTCCGAGCTTTTTTTATTGACGACAGTTTGTACAATGGCGACAGGATGATCCGCTACTATACTAGCAGAAGGAATAACTACATCGAATTGATCAGCCCCTAAATCATTGGCAATCAAAAAGGCTTCGTTTTCGAAGGTGAGCAACACATCACCTATATTATTTTGAATGAAGGCATTGGTTGCAGCACGACCGCCTGTACTCAATACGGGAACATTTTTAAACAATTGCGTCACAAAGTCCTGAGCTTTTTCATCACTACCCCATTGTCGCAAGGCATAACCCCAAGCTGCTAAATAGCTGTAACGGGCATTGCCGGAGGTTTTAGGATTAGACAAGACCGCCACCGTTCCAGGCTTAATCAAATCATCCCAATCTTTGATGGCTTTTGGATTGCCTTTGCGCACTAAAAAAACAGTGATTGACGTGTAAGGTGCACTGTTGTCTGGAAAGCGGCTACGCCACTCTTTATTGACTAAATCTTTAGAAACAAGCTTATCAACATCGGTTTCCTGATTCATGGTCACTACATCAGCTTCCAATCCTGCTATCACCGCAGCGACCTGCTTAGTAGAGCCATCATGCGATTGCTGTATGGTCACTTTATCGCCGTTTTTCTTTAACCAATAATCAGTAAAAGCCGCGTTAATGTCTTTATAGAGCTCACGAGAAACATCATAAGAAACATTGAGCAGACTATATTCCTTGGCATTGACATTGAAAGCAGAGCCCAGTATTACTAATGCCAGTAGGTAAAGGGTAGGGCGTTTTAAATATGTCTGATCTTTAGTTGTAAACATAGCACTCTCTATTTAAAAATCCTGAAAATACAGGGGTTAACGATTGCCAGCCTTATGATGTTTGTTATTATCATTAGTGATAACCAAAATAAAGTCTGTCATCTAATTTCAAGCTAAGTTTAAAGAAGTTTATACTTATAACAAAACGACGATATTAGATACGGGTATCTAATTCAGTGATACTTTGTTTAAAAATAGGCAGGATAGTGTACGAAAAAGCCCATTATATAATGATGATGCGATAGTGAGTCTGTCGATTGTAAATTGATGAAAAAGCTAGCTATAGCAACAACAGTACCCACAATATGTTGAGTTTAAATATAGAAATGGATATATCTGCAGTAGGGCATATTTGGTAAGGGCGACAAGTCGCCCTTACCAAAAACCCTTGTTTTATTACTTTCCAGCACCGTAGATTTGATCAAACACACCGTCATCAGCAAAATGTTTCTTCTGTGCGGCATTCCAACCACCGAAGGCATCAATTTTAACCAACTCTAAGGGTTTAAAGTTTTTGGCATATTTTGCTGCTATTTCAGGATCAGTAGGTCTATAGAAGTTTTTACCGATAAGTTCCTGAGCTTCTTTGCTATACAAATATCTCAGATATTCAGTTGCGACTTCTGTCGTACCATGTTTACGGGCTACATCTTCTACTACAGCAATCGGTGGTTCCGCCAAGATGCTGATTGATGGAGTAATGATTTCAAACTTATCAGGACCAAATTCTTTCAGGGCTAAATAAGCTTCATTTTCCCAAGCAATTAGCACATCACCGATTTCACGCTCAATAAAAGTCGTTGTTGATCCACGTGCACCGGTATCTAATACCGCTGCATTTTTATATAACCTAGCAACAAAGGCTTGAGCGGCAGCTTCGTCATTATTGTTATGTTTTAAAGCATAAGACCAAGCCGCTAGATAGTTCCAACGTGCACCACCAGACGTTTTAGGATTTGGCGTTACGATACTAACACCAGGCTTAACGATATCATCCCAATCTTTAATATGTAACGGATTACCTTTACGTACCAACAACACGATAGTTGACGTATAAGGCGAGCTATTATTAGGTAACAAACTTTGCCAATTTTCAGGAATCAACTTACGTTTTTGGTACAGTTGATCCACATCATAAGCTAAGGCCAAAGTGACTACATCGGCTTCTAAGCCTTCTAAGACCGAACGTGCTTGTTTTCCAGAACCACCGTGTGATTGACTGATAGACACATCATCACCAGTTTTTGCTTTCCAATATTTAGCAAATACCGTGTTGTAATCTTTGTACAATTCACGGGTTGGATCATAAGACACATTAAGTAGATTAACTTCAGCAGCCTGAGCCGTGTAGGTCGAAAAACCTAATACTAATAAGGCTAATACACTTTTAACTCTATTTTTCATAAATAACAACCTCAGAGGAATTATTAAAACGCTAGTTGAAATCGGGTAGATAAGACACTTTCACTAGGGCGGTTGGCAATTGCTGTTGTGGTACCAGCGCCACCCGTAAATGAAACATTCTCGTAATCAGCACGAATAATGGCGTTCTTATTAAGGTACCAGTTAGCACCGATAGTCCAAGCACTAGCTTTACGGGCTGATAAAGAAGGATCCAATAATTTGAAAGTATCGCTATCAATGGTTAATTCACTCCAACGTGCGGCTAATTGCAATGCACCCCATGCGCCTTTTAAAGGATCAAAATTGCGTAATGGCTTAACACCCGTAAAAGTATTATCTTCGCCAGTGACTACATAAGAAGCTTGAATTTGATAAGCCTTATTGGTTTGCTCAACATTGTTGACACCTCCTTTACCTCCTGTATTAGAAGATAAATGTTGGCTAGAAGCCGCATACTCACCTAATAAACCAATAGGGCCTGCATACCAGTAGGCTTGTGGATAAATACGTGACGTTCTTCCATTAGAGGTAATTCCACTAGTTAAAGCATTAGCAGAAGTATATCCAGCTCCGGTATTAGTTAAAGCTTTTGTATAATCAACAAACTGCGATTGACCATTAGATGTTACTTGCTTGTTAATTGATTGATGATTAGGATTGCCAAAAGACCCTGCGATACCGACACCAAAACCTTCTAACCATTTATTACCGATATGTTGAAAGGGTTGTGCAAAAATACGCGCATCAAACTCTTTATTGCCACTTAGATTGGCAGATGAAGCACCTACAGCAGCGGGAGCAAGATTTGTCCGTCCATCCGTATTATTATTACCGTTGTCACCCGCACCATCTGTAACACCAATCTGATAAGTAAAGGCATTTTTAGAATCAATAGGTCCGGCTACTTTCTCTGCCTGATAACCCGGCATTGCAAAGCCACCATGCAACTGGATGCCCACATCACGATTAGGTGCCAAGTTTGACGGTAAGGCGCGCTCTAAGAATACGCCATCACTATCACCTTGCAAACGCTCAAGACTGATTGACGGTTTAAACTTACCAACCAATAGACTGGCAGGTGCTTTATAGGTGTAATCTATATAAGCATCTGGCAATAGATCAGGACTAGCAAAATCAGCCAAGACTTTAAAATTAATATCTTTATAAACATAACCCTCTAATAGCAAACGTCCTTGTCTGATTAATATGGAGTCAGGTCCTGCAGGTAAATTAACTGGTTGTTTATTAACTTTCTCAGCGGTGGGATTATTAAAAAAGGTGCGGTCATCCGCCTGTATAGCGCCACCTATACGCAAAGCATGTTGTTTGTCATTCGAGGTGACTCTAAAGCCATCAGGGCCGGCATCAAAGGTTGGTAGTTTTTGAAAATTACCTGTGGTTACCTCATCTTGAACTTCTAACTTACGTTCTAAGGTATTTACTTTACGCGTTAGTTTTTCAACTTCCGGCGTTACTACAGGCGTAGTTGCTGTTACTGAAGTGCTAGGCACAGCACTGGCTTTATCAAGTTGTTGTAAGCGTTTTTCTAACTCACGTATGCGTTTTTCTAAAACACTGTTGTCATCCGCATAAGCGTTGCCTGCGCCTAA
>CAIVGC010000420.1 GCA_903905335.1 uncultured Methylococcaceae bacterium | reverse complement strand
GGACAATTACAACACATCAAATTAAAAGTTGGAGAATCGTTATGTTTGAAATATTTTTCATGTTTACGATCATTTTCGTAGCTTATGTTATTTATCACATGTTCAACGAACTGAAAGAAGTCCCTACCCCCGTGCCCTCAGCGCTTAAAACCAAACATGATGCCCCCGCGGTGCTTACAACTAAACCTAAACCAGCGTCCAAACCTGCTGTTGCTATAGTGACTCCTACTGCTAGTGCTAGTCCTGCTCCTAAAGCAGTCGCCCAAACTAAAAAACCTGCAGCTATCAAACCTAGAGCCATTAAAAAAACGACCGTTACAGCGGTCGCAGCTAAAAGCACCGAAAATAAAAAAGGTTTACTAGATCCAAAAACAGGGGAAGTCACCACCTCTTATAATAATTATCGTTTTACCAAACGATGGATAAAAGATGCTTTAGTTAGCGAAGGTTTATTAACGAAGGTTTATAAAAATAACGAATTAGAACCCGCCATCGAAGCCACTATAAAAGCCGGCATCGTTAAACTTGAAGCTTTAGAAAAATATAAGCCTTAGTTATTAAATTAAGCTAAAAAGTCAGTCATTAGTGATTAATGACTGACTTGGCTCAACTGAATATTCTTTCCAGTGACTTGATATTCTTCTGCGCCAATGAATGTTCTTTCCAGCGACTTGATGCTCTTTTGGGCCAACGAATGTTCTTTCCAGTGACTTGATGCTCTTCTGGGCCAATGAATACTCTTCCCAGCGACTTGATGTTCTTCTGGGCCAACGAGTGTTCTTCCCAGCGATTTGATGGAATTGGTGTCTTAAGAGTAAAACATAATAACTTGAACATTATGTGTGGGAGCCGCTCAAGAGGCTTCCACACATAACTAAAACTTATAAGTGCTAGACCTTTACTGGCATTTACTTTCGCCGCAATTCAGGCAAGTCATACAACCATCCATCATTACCATGGCTTTGGTACTGCACTTTTGGCAAAGTATGGCTTTTTCGGGGAAGGCCTGACCTTCTGATTCGCCATGTTGCGCTTCAAACTCACGACGTTTTTCATCTAAGAAGTTTTTTTGATGATCGGTCATGACATCAGGCTTAATCATGCCTATATGTTTTAGATGTGATTCAATCGCATAACCAATTTCAGCAACTAATGAAGGCATAAATACACCGCCTTTCTTAAAATAGCCACCACGCGGATCAAATACACCTTTCATTTCTTCAACTAAAAAGCAAGCATCCCCGCCCTTACGAAATACCGCTGAAATAACTCTGGTCAGCGCTAACACCCACTGAAAATGCTCCATGTTTTTGGAATTGATAAAGATTTCATAAGGCCTGCGTTCTTCATGAGTCGTGCCAAGGTTCAGCACCATATCATTAATAGTGATATACAAAGCATGTTCAGACTGCGGGGTTTTAATCTTATAAGTAGAGCCTAGCAATACTTCTGGGCGCTCTACTTTTTCATGCATACTTTCTAACGATAATTCGGGTTTAACCGGCTCGGTAGTATCCTTAATCACTACTTTGTAGCTGACGATTTTTTTAGCAATTTTATGTGTCATGTTCATATCTCTGTTTAGTATTAAGGCCGCAGATTAAATTAAAACTTTCCGTAATAACCTTCTTTCAAGGCATCAAACAGATTCGCTGCACTATGAATTTCGCCATCGTACTCTACATCGTCGTTACCTTTAAATTCTACGACATGACCATCTTCTAAAGTAAATTGATAAGTGGTATTTTCCAAATCAGATTCTTTAACCAGTACACCTTGGAATACTTCAGGATTAAAGCGGAAAGTCGTGCAACCCTTCAATCCTTTGTCATAGGCATACTCATAAATAGACTTAAAGTCTTCATAAGGAAAATCGGTAGGCACATTCGCTGTTTTAGAAATAGACGAGTCTATCCATTTTTGCGCAGCCGCTTGTATGTCAACATGCTGCTTAGGACTGACATCATCAGCCGCAATAAAATAATCTGGTAGCTTTTGATCTGGATCTTCGCTATATGGCATAGCTTTAGGATTAACCATTTCTCTATAAGCTAATAATTCAAAAGAAAATACATCTATCTTTTCTTTTGATTTTTTACCGGCACGAATCACATTTCGGGAATAATGATGAGCAAAACTTGGTTCTATACCATTGCTGGCATTATTAGCTAATGACAAAGAAATCGTTCCTGTTGGTGCAATAGAACTGTGATGGGTAAAACGCGCCCCGGTTTCAATTAATTCAGCAATTAATTCTGGCTCTTCCTTAGCAATTTGCTGCATATAACGACTATATTTTGCATGCAACACTTTGCCTGAAATAGAGTCACCCAACTTGTAGCCATCGGCTATCATTTCTGGGCGTTTGTGCAACATTTCACCATTAACTGTAAACACTTGTTCCATGATAGGCGCAGGGCCTTTTTCTTTAGCTAACGATAAGCCGGCTTTCCAACCTTCTATCGCTAACACTTTAGTCACTTCATCAGTAAAGTTTAAAGAAGCATCATCACCATATCTCATACCTAGCATAGTCACGGTTGAGCCTAAGCCCAAATAACCCATGCCATGACGACGCTTACTAATAATCTCTTCACGCTGTTTAGGTAAAGGTAAGCCGTTAATTTCGACGACATTATCCAGCATTCGTGTAAATATTTTGATCGCTTTACGATAAGTATCCCAATCAAAATAAGCATCATTGGTAAACGGTTTTTTTACAAAGCGAGTCAAATTAATAGAACCCAATAAACAACTACCGTAAGGCGGCAAAGGCTGTTCTCCGCAAGGATTGGTCGCGCGAATCTTCTCGCAAAACCAGTTGTTATTCATTTCGTTAACTTTGTCGATTAAAATAAAGCCAGGCTCAGCATAATCATAAGTGGAACTCATTATGATGTCCCATAATCGTCGTGCCGGCATGGTTTTAGATATTTTACAAGCAACCAAACCATCGCTATTAAGCACATAACCATCAGTAACAGGAAGATCACGCCAAATAATTTTTTGACCATCCTTTAAATCTAGCTTATCTAACTTAACTTCCTTTTCAGTGACAGGAAAAGATAAAGACCATGGCAAATCGCCTTTAACGGCTTGCATAAATTCAGCCGTAATCAACAATGATAAATTAAACTGGCGTAAACGACCGTCTTCACGTTTAGCTCTAATAAAATCAATCACATCCGGATGACCGATATCAAAAGTGGCCATTTGTGCGCCACGCCTACCACCTGCAGATGAAACCGTAAAACACATCTTGTCATAAATATCCATGAAGGATAGCGGCCCAGAGGTATAAGCTCCAGCGCCAGAAACATACGCGTCTTTTGGTCTTAAGGTAGAAAACTCATACCCTATACCACAACCAGCTTTTAAGGTAAGTCCTGCTTCATGCACCTTACCAAGAATATCATCCATAGAATCTGCGATAGTGCCTGATACCGTACAGTTAATCGTTGATGTCGCAGGCTTATGATCTAATGCGCCGGCATTTGATACGATTCGTCCCGCTGGAATAACACCTTGACGCAAAGCCCAGAGAAATTCTTTATAGTATTGCTCCTGTTTTGCACGACCCTTTTCTACACCTGACAAAGCCAAAGCAACCCGCTGATAAGTTTCATCAATAGATCCATCTACCGCTACCCCATCTTTACTTTTTAAGCGATATTTTGTATCCCAAATATCCATAGAGGCATCTTGAAAAGGAATTTCCGTAACAGTATTAGCGATAATATGAAGTTGTGCAGGCATAGTTTATTGATCTCTGGAATTAATAATGAAGGTGAATAGCGTATAAATCATGAGCTGATATCTGGGAGAACTATTACTCTAAAATATCTATATATAGTTTATTTTTATTATTGAGACACAATATATAGTGTTTATTCAAAGAAACAACTGATTTATTTGCTAAGACAATAAGTGCTATATCAAAACTATTATAGGTGCTTGTTTTGTAAGCTATGGGTTTTTTTAAGAGAACTTTTCTATGCAAAAAAAGTTTCTTACATCCAATTCATAGTCGCAAATGAAGTCTAACCATCTTTAAAAGCTAACATCAAAAGCCCTGAAGGACTAAAATTTACTATGCTCTGTTATTAGTCTCTTTGAGTTTCACTAGACTGACTATGACTGAGCAATTTCTAACAGGCTCTCTACGAGGAAATGGGAGGGGTTGTAAATTTTTGAGTAGTAAATTATAAATCGTTACTAGCCTTTGAAAATTAAAGCCGTTATATCGACAGATAAGTAGTCGATCAAAAGTCTTTTAACAAATAAAATGGTGGCCAATTAGCCATTTAAAGTGCTCCCTGTATGTTTTATGTAAAAAGTCCGTCAGACGTAGAATTTGAAACGTTGACGAGTATGTTTG
>CAIVGC010000419.1 GCA_903905335.1 uncultured Methylococcaceae bacterium | reverse complement strand
TTGAATCAACGGGTACAATGGCGAATACCTCGTACAAAGTATTTAATACCGTACGTGTCGTTTAAGATTTCAATGAGATAATACTTAAACAAGTTTGCAGAACTTAGCTTAAAACGCCTAAATAGCTCTAAATTTTTTGCAGTATTACATAACGAGAACCTTGAAATAATCCGTATTAATACTGACTTTTTTTAACTGATTTTATAGCTTTCGAAGTTAAGCAAGGCTCTCAATCAAGTAATTTCTTTAACATAAGCACTACTTAAACCAGCATAAAAATGAATAAAAATACCCTCATAGCCTTATTTTTTATCAGCTTACTCGTATCTGGTTGCAACTCACCTATAGAATACTGTTCCACATCAGAAACAGAACAAGCACTGGATAACTTACTAACCGAACAAGCCATCCAATTAACCTCAGTAAAGAAAAGTGACTATTACGATGGTGCAAGTCTTTTTGGCACTATAAAAATCCGAGCGGCCTTAGCTCAAATTCGCATTGATCTTGAAAATATAAAGAAAGTAAAACAAGATATAGGCGGACATAAAAGCAGTTGCTCTGCACAATTAAAAATTACCATACCTCCGCCTATGCTGTCTGATGTGGATTTAGTCCGCGACACTCAACATCAATTAAGAATTATCCCCTACGCTAAGCAATTACATATTGATAATAGTAATAATGTATTTTTACAAAATATCGATTATTCGGTACACGCCGCTAAGGATATAAAAACGCCTACTGTTAACTTTGAAAATAGTTCTTTTGCACATTTACTAGATGAAATTGTTACGGCGGTGTTGTTAAAATCGACTTTAGAACTAAAGGCAGTGAACAACTCCGTTGTCACCGAACGCCTAAAACCAATCATCTCAGAATCCTTGCCACCTCAAATTACTGTAGATAAACCCCCTACAGTTACTATTAAAGAGAATGCCAGCCCTCTAAAACAAGACATAGCGGTAACGAAGCCTGTTGAATTAGAGTCTAAAAAGCTGCCAGTAGCTCAAGAAGTTATAAAAATAGTACCTATAGAAACGTCGATTAAACAAGCTATGCCCAGTTTTAATTGCAGTAAAGCTATTAAACCTACTGATATCACTATCTGTAACAGCGAAGAATTAGCCCGTCTTGATAATGAAAATATGCAGCTTTATAAAAATGCTAAGACTATCGATCCTGCCATAACCAAAGATATTTGGCTGGCCTCTATAAAAGCAAAATATGCCTGTAAAACAACTGTGGACTGCATAGCCAGTGCGTATAAAAAATCAATGCGGGATTATGTTTGTGTGACTAATAAAGATAATGCTAGCTGTAAAGCCGAAGCACCAAGACCATAGCTAAAATATACTGTGGGAGCAGCTAAAGCCCGCCCCCACAAAAATATCCTAAAGCTTGGTTTTTAACCTAGGTACCGCTGAAAGTAATTTCTGAGTATAAGGGTGTTGAGGCTGCTGGCAAACCTGAGCCGTATCTCCTTGCTCAACGATCTTACCTTGATACATCACCACCGTTCGGTCACTTAAGTATTCGACTACACCAATATTATGGGTGATAAATAACAAAGTAAGTTGACGTTGCTGCCGCAGGCTTAATAATAATTGCAAAATTTCTGCCTGCACAGAAACATCCAAGGCACTGGTAATTTCATCACAGACGATGAGCTCTGGGTTAAGTGCCAAGGCACGCGCTAAACCGATACGCTGACGCTGCCCTCCTGAAAACTCATGAGGATAACGCCATAAAAAGTCTCTATTAAGCTGTACACTTTCCAATAACTTACTCGCCAACTCAATACGCTGCTCATGGCTATCGCCGATACCATGAACTTTCATAGGCTCAGTCAAGGTCGTTTCTATCAGCAAACGTGGATTCAAGGAGGACTGCGGATCTTGAAAAGCAATTTGCATCTTTTGCCTTAAGGGTCGCAATGTCCGTGCAGACAGACCTATCAATTCTTGATCACGAAACTTGATACTACCCGATGTCGGCGGCTCTAATTGTAATACCGCTCGACCTAGGGTAGTTTTGCCACAACCCGACTCGCCCACTAAAGCAACGATTTGACCGGGGAAAATATCTAAAGACACTCCATCGACAGCGCGCACATAATCAACCGTGCGCCGTAATAAGCCTTTATTAATAGGAAACCAAACCTTTAGATCACGAATACTAAGTAATGGCTCCATTTTACTCTCAAGCGCTATGGGTGCTAGTAACTTAGGTTTAACTAAGTTTTCTGGCAATGCGGCCAATAACTGCTGAGTATAAGCATGTTGCGGCTGATGTAATACAGACGCACAACTCCCAGACTCCACCAATTGACCTTGCTGCATAACACCCACCCACTGCGCCATCTGAGCGACCACGCCAAAGTCATGGGTAATAAACAGCATACTCATGCCGGTATCATCTTGTATCTGACGCATCAGCCGCAAAATCTCGGCTTGTACCGTAACATCTAAGGCGGTGGTCGGCTCATCAGCAATCAGTAATTGCGGCTCACAAGCCAAGGCCATCGCGATCATCACACGCTGACGCTGCCCGCCGGATAATTGATGTGGATAATCATGAAAGCGTGTGGAAGCATAGGCTATCTGCACTTGCTCCAACGCCTTAATAGTACGCTGCTCTGCTTCTGAATCACTGATATCGGGTCTATGCGCATACAAGGCCTCGGCTATTTGTTCACCAATACTTAATACCGGATTAAGAGAGGTCATCGGCTCTTGAAAAATCATGGCTATTTGCGAGCCACGCACAGCACGAATGCCTGCATCATCTAACTTTAGTAAATCCTGATCATTGAATAAGATTTCACCTGAAGGATGTGTTGCCACTCCCTCTGGCAACAAACGAATCACTGATAAGGCGCTCACTGACTTACCACTGCCCGACTCGCCGACTAAACAAAAGGTTTCAGCTTTAGGGATACTAAAACTAATATCGTCTACGGCTTTAACTTGCCTAGCACCGGCTTGTAAATAAGTACGTAGATTACGAACTTCCAGTAAAGACTGACTCATCACTCTGTTCCTGAATCATCTGAAAGCTTAGGATCTATAGCATCTCGAAACGCTTCGCCTATCAAGTTATAGGCAAATACGGTCATAAATATCGCGCCACCGGGAAACACAGCCATCCACCAATTAAAGCTAGAAGACTTCACTGCTTGATCAAGCATTTGTCCCCAAGACGGTGCATCAACCACGCCTAGCCCAAGAAAACTTAAGGTTGCTTCTGACAAAATCGCACCGGCGATACCAAAACTAACCGCCACCAATAAAGGCGCAATACCATTGGGCAACATGTGTCTAAACAAAATAGAACTTAAGGGTAAACCACTAGCGACTGCGGCTTGCACATAATCTTGCTTACGCAATTTAAGAAATTCTGTACGCACATAACGCGCATAACCTGACCAACCAGTGATGCCAATAATCACCATCATCATATATAAACTACGCCCGAAGAAAGCCACAAAAGTCAGCAATAAAAACAGCGTGGGAATATCTTCAAATATCTCAACTAAACGCATGCCCAGCATATCAGCGATACCCGAAAAATAACCCATTAAGCCTCCGACGATAACACCGATAAATAAGGCGATGCCGGAGGCAATCAATCCTATGCTTAAGGCAATACGACAGGCATGTATCATGCGACTTAATACATCAGCACCATTTTCTTCGGTACCCATGAGGTGTAAGTAACCTGAGGTTTCAAAAGGCGCTTCTAAGCCTTTGCTAACTAAATCACGTAAATAATCGGTAGGCGCATAAGGGATGGGCGGCATAATACGCCAATCCACTTGCGTGTATGCCACACTGCGAAAGTCATCATAAATAACCAACTTGGGGGGATTAACGTACACATTGACTAAAACAGCGGCAATGATAGCGCCCAACAAAAACAAGGCCATGCGCTGACCTGCCCCGAGTTTTAGTTTATACAACAACAGCGCGAGAAAGAAGCTTGCCAATACCCAGGCATCTTCTACAGATAAATAATGTAAGACTGGCGCACAGATAATGCCGTCTTTGCTCATCAATATAGGCAT
>CAIVGC010000418.1 GCA_903905335.1 uncultured Methylococcaceae bacterium | reverse complement strand
TGTCGATGATGGCTTGTAATAAAACTATTTGTTGGTCGCTAGGTAATTCGCCTTTGATAAGATTGTTAATCATAAAAACCTCTAAATATGAAAGTAGATAAGGAGTATTGCAAGGCTGATATTAAGGCTTTTGCAATAGGCAAAGATGGCTAACGAATTTTCTGTGTAGCCAAGGGTTAAATAGTAACACAATATAATATAAATAGAATTTGTTTGGATGTTAGTTTTATCGTTATCTTGTATCGCTCCAGCGATGCGTGACGCAGAGCGTCACCGGCGGCATTCCAAGGCAGAGCGTGGGAACGATATAATAGACTCTTCGTACTGTCCCATCTTAAGTGGCTAGTCGACAGGTGCATC
Source organism: uncultured Methylococcaceae bacterium (assembly GCA_903905335.1). Taxonomy (GTDB): domain Bacteria; phylum Pseudomonadota; class Gammaproteobacteria; order Methylococcales; family Methylomonadaceae; genus Methylobacter_C. The sequence continues at coordinate 3,802 of CAIVGC010000418.1, read as the reverse complement.
CCTGTAATCTAGATTCCGGCAATCCATGCCGGAATGACGAATGAGGTGTTTTCAGATACTTATAAGTGTGTATTATCGGTTTTGTTGTATTTATCCACTACAATTTATATTAGCTGAAATAACATAATTTTTAGTTAAGTTAATAGTGTCTATTTCGTTAGCTTAATAAGTAGAAAGTGACTATTGCTTACATGCTTTTCACGGGTGTTTTAGAGCTAGAGCTAGAGCTAGAGCTAGAGCTAGAGCGCTGAGTAAGCGCAAGTTAAGTTGTCAGTAACGATTTACGAAAAAATTGCTTACCATCAATGTAAAGATTAGAATCCATATCCGTTGTTAATGTATTTAATAAATACCTAATTATTTGCGGAGAAAAAGATGTCTATACAAGATGAAATTCCAAAATCACGATTAACCTTACGCTATAAAACTGAAGTTAATGGACAACCTGAAGATTTAACCTTACCTCTACGGTTAATGATAACAGGTGACTTTTCGCAAGGATCTTCAACGGATCGAGCGCTTGATTTAGATGAGCGCCGCCTACGCAATTTAGATGGCACCAATACCGATACCGTCATGAAGGATATGGGCTTGAAGCTTAACTTTGCCGTGGACAATAAAATTGATCCTGAGCGTGAAGAAGACTTGCAAGTATCCTTAGTTATTGATTCTATGAAATCTTTTTCTCCAGACCAAGTCGCTCAACAAGTTCCTAAATTAAAAGGCTTATTAACCATAAAAACCTTAATTAGTGAAATGCAATCTAATGTGGATAACCGCAAAGAATTGCGTAAGTTGCTTGATGAACTTATGAGCAATCCTGAGAATTTAGAAAAAGTGTTGGCTGATTTAAAAGGTTTTGAAAGCTTTAAGTTACCCAGCGTCGAAAGTTCTGCTGAAACCACCGAAACTACTACTGAATAGACTATTAGGAGCATATTATGGCTGATGAAACTGAAACAACTACCACGGCTGTTGCGACCACGGCTACAGATTCTGCAAGCGGCGACACTTTAGATTTAAAGCGTTTTTTATCCAGTATGAGGCTTAATTCAGATATTGCTGAGCCTGTGCCTATGGTCACCAATAATATGGAGACAGTGGCTGACGATATCGGTGAAGAAGATCGATTTATTTCTGGTTTAGCTGCGGTGTTGATGAATATTGATGGCACCCTCGGTAAATTTGATAAAGGTGAAGTACAAAAGCTGGTTGCGCATATTGATGATTTGGTTAATGCACAGTTAAACCAAATTATACATAATGAATCCTTTAAAAAGATGGAGTCTGATTGGCGTTCATTAAATGACATAGTGCGCACCACTAATTTTAAAGCAGATGTGATGATTGACATCTTGGATGTCAGTAAAGATGAGCTCTATGAAGATTTTGATAGCAATGCTGTCGATATTACTGGTAGTGCTTTGTTTAAAAAGGCTTATATCGCAGAGTATGATCAATACGGCGGCAAGCCTTATGGTAGTATTGTTGGTTTTTATGAGTTTGAACATACACCTAGAGACGAATTTTGGCTAAAAATTATGGGCAAAGTTGCTGCAGCGAGCCATGCTCCCTTTATAGGTGCTGTTTCGCCTAAATTTTTTGGCTGCCAAAGCATAGAAGAATTAGCCGCTATCAAAGATGTAGAAGGTCTGATGAACCATCCTCGTTATGGTTCATGGAATGCTTTAAGAGAATCTGAAGTTGCAGCCTACATAGGTTTAACGTTACCTCGTTATATTCTGCGTCAACCTTTTGATCCAGAAATTAATCCTTGCTCTAGTGGTAACTTTATTTTTAAAGAAGACGTGCGTGGTGATGACAACGCCGATTATTTGTGGGGCAGTGCGACTGCATTATTTGCTCAAAATATGATTCGTTCTTTTACGACTTCAGGTTGGTGTCAATATTTACGCGGCCCTAAAGGCGGCGGTTTAGTCAATGGTTTGCCCGTACATATGTTTAATATCCGTGGTGAAGAGGAAATGAAAATTCCAGTGGAAATGGTCATTCCTGATTATCGCGAGCTTGATTTTGCTAATGCTGGTTTTATGCCGTTGATTTATCGTAAAGGCACGGCGGATGCTTGTTTTTTCAGTTGCCAATCCTTGAAAAAATCGAAGAAATTTAAAGATACAAAAGATTCAGAAAATTCGCAATTAGTCACTAATTTATCTTACACCTTATCTATTACGCGCATAGCTCATTATGTAAAGTGCATTATGCGTGACAATATCGGTAGTAGCGCCGATGCGGCTTATATTAGCAGTACGCTTAATGCTTGGATGTTCAGATATGTGACTACCGTAGTTAATCCTGATGATTTAACCCTGCGTTATTACCCTTTTAAAGCCGCGCAAGTCGAGGTCGAGGAACGTCCGGGTATGATAGGTTGGTATGATTGTAAAATTTCGGTATTACCACATATACAATTTGAAGGTATGGATGTTGAATTGCGCTTAGATGCGCGTTTGTAATAGTAACGATAACATTATAAATAACTTTAAGAGAGAATTAATATGGCTTCTTCAAATTATAATTGCAGTTTAAGACAAGGGTTCAACTTCGAGAAAGATGCGCAGGTGACGGTTGGGCATCTAATCAAATTATCAATTGCAGGTACTGCAGTACCTGCCGACATCACTTTAACATTACCTACCGATTTGACTAATGCAACAGCCGTGGTTGGAGTTATGACAGATATTAATTGGGCAGGAGGTTATGCTGACCCAATCAATATTCAATTTAATGTCAGTACTAAAAACCAAACAGCCATGCTTCTTCTTAAGCATACTGACTTGTCTGATACTCAGGTAGTTTTTCAATTTAATGTTTACCAGTATGATCAAGTTAACCATGTTTATTATTTAGCGTTTACGTCCAATGAAACAGATATGAATGCCTTGCTTCTGAAGAATGGTGGTACGTTGGCTTTAGATATTGCTGAGGCAAATGACCCTACTGTCAAATCACCTTTAAACTACAATGCTTATCTTGGTCTTGTGCCTCAAGAAGCTGCAGCGCAAAGCCTTAGTTTTGCCGTGTCTAATACGGATAAGTTTGTTAAAGTGTGGGGAGTGAAAGCGGTAGCTTAATGTGGATTATCGATTACTTTTATATTGCTTGGTCTAATAGTTAACCTATGTATAAACGCCTATCACGAGTTTTTTGGGCTATGGGGCAGGCATTATTGCCTGCCCATTTACGTGCCCTTGAAGAATCTTTGCTAACTGATAATGCCTTGCGTTTCAGTTTGCAACAAGCTCCTAGTTATGGGCTTTATAAGTTGCGCTGGAACGAATCCTTGTTGGCAGAGGGTGTGTTGTCTTTAGATGCCATGACTTTAGTCATGGCATCGGGTTTAGTGTTGGAGTTAACGGCTAATGCCAAAGTGTCGCCATTAAATCTTAATTTGTCAGCGGGTACTTTGCTACCCGTTTATGTGCATGTCAAGACCTTTACTGATAGCAGTGGCTTTGGTGAATCAGAGCAACCACTCGTTAAACGAGATCAAGTTAATTGTTGGCTTTGGTCGCTAGTACTGACTACAGAACAGGAGCATCCAGATACTCAGGAAAGCTTCCGTTTAGCCGATTTTGAAAAACAGCCAGATGGTGCTTGGCGACTTTCTTCACGTTATATACCACCCTTAGGGTGTTTAGGTTCAGTGCCCTTTCTTAAAGAAGAACTGAGCGCACTGGCTCACAAATTGGAGGCTTATCATTACCAATTGAGTCAAGAAATTACGGCTATTTATTTGTCGGGATCTGATTTGGTTAATGGTAAGCAATGTTTAAAAAGT
>CAIVGC010000417.1 GCA_903905335.1 uncultured Methylococcaceae bacterium | reverse complement strand
GGAGACATTTTGCCTTAAAACGGCCTATAAATAGTTCTAGTTGTACAATGAGTGCCAAGTAAAGTACCCGAAGGTCGCGCGCCAATAGCGTAGAGTATTACCCGTTATTCGGTAGTCTGAATATTCGGCTCCTTATAGCTTCTAGCAAACAAAAATAAATAAATAAATAAAGGTGTCAGCAATAGGGTGCGTGAATTGTCATAATAAATTCATTTGACACTAGTGTGGTTATTTATTACCCTTATCAACAATAAGATTATTAAATATTAGCTACAGGGTATGTATGAAATTAGGTCAGTCATTTTGTTTAAAACTTCTTTTTACTCTACTGCTTAGTAGTTATTGCTTTTCTGCTTACGCAGAAGTTGATGCCGATGCAGCAAAAGCTTTGGCTAAACAAAACAATTGTTTCCGTTGTCATGGTGTTGATAAAGATAAAGATGGTCCTTCATTTGTTAAGAGTGCGGCTAAATTTAAAGCAGATCCTAAGGCGGCAGAAAAATTATTACATCACTTAACGTCAGGTGAGCCTGCTAAATTTCCTGATGGCCATGAAGAAGCTCACGCGATTTTGAAGGTGGATGATGTTAAAGAAATGAATAATTTAATCGCTTGGATATTATCGCAATAATATTAGCTGATGGCTTATTATTGTGGGTTTATGGATAAAGAAGGACATATTAAATTTGAAAAACTTAATATGTTTGTTAGATTTAAAGCTAGGGTTATAAATCTATTTTTCCTGAGCTATGAATAATGTGGTCTGTATTAACGCCATCATACTCTGTAAAGCTTGCTCAATATTCTAGACGCCAGCATTTTCAGCGCCTTGATTTTCTTCATTTCATGCGTTAGCCCTTGTGCTTTGCCGGCTCAATGGTTTTGTTACACCTTAATTTTATGTAAATCATCCTGCCTTGCTGCATTATGCGTGAGGCTTAAATCTGTTCAGTCGAGTATTTATGACAATATTTATTAACATTATCATGCTTTGTGGTTTTCTTATGGCCTCTGCCCATGCTGAAGGCGTGCAACCTCCAGCAGCAACAGCTTCTGCAAAATCTCCCGCACAAATGATAGACAGAGATTCTGAATGTACTCGCTGTCATGATGAAAATGAAACTAAACCTATCTTGTCTATTTATCAGACTGCCCATGGTAATAAAGCGGATGCACGTACGCCTTCTTGTCAATCCTGTCACGGAGAGAGTGTAAAGCATTTGGCGAGTAAAAGTGACGCGCCTGATGTGATTTTTGGCGCTAAAAAAACGGTTTATACGCCTAATAAAGCCCAAGATCAGAATGTCGCTTGTTTGTCCTGTCATGAAAAAGATCCTAAGCGCACGCATTGGCAAGGTGGCGCTCATCAGGCAGCTGATCTGTCCTGTACCTCATGCCATGTTGTACACTCGGCGCATGACAAGGTTCGCGAGAAGCCAACTCAAGCCTTAGTGTGCTTTACCTGCCATCAAGATCAAAAAGCGCAAGCGAACAAGTTTTCTCATCACCCGATTCCTGAAGGAAAAATCGCTTGTTCTGATTGCCATAATTCACATGGTTCGGCAGGGCCGAAGTTGCTGGTTAAAAATACCGTCACGGAAACTTGCTATACCTGCCATGCCGAAAAACGTGGACCATTTTTGTGGGAACATCAGCCGGTCACCGAAGATTGTACTAATTGTCATACACCGCACGGCTCTAATATCACGCCATTGCTCAAATCGCGTCCACCGTTTATGTGTGATGAGTGTCATGATGGTACGCATAACAGCATCTCGCCTGTTGCCGGCAGTGCGGCTGGCATACAAGGTGGCTTGACGGGAGCCCCAGCAAATCCAAGTACCAGTTTTACAGGTCGGGCTTGTATGAATTGTCATAGCATGGTGCATGGTTCGAATGATCCTGCCGGTGCGCTTTTGCAACGCTAAGCTAGTAACGGAGATAGTCATGAAAACGCATAATGAAAAAATGAATATCAGTATTTTAAGTTTAGCGGTGCAATGTGCCTTGATGACGATCGTCGTCCTGCCATTGAGCGCTGCTGCTGACGATGCTGCGGCCTTAACGCGTCCGACTAACACTATAGAAGCGGGTAGCATATATTCCAGTCAAAACTCGGCTAGATTCGGTCAGTATAATGGTTTGAATGACGGCGGCTTTTACGGTCTAGGCGGTTTTGATATACGCGGCGGCGATGGTTATGATCAAAGTAAAAATAGCGCTCTGCGCTGGAAGCTGAACGGCAGCAATCTCGGTACCACATCTCGTACTGTGGACGGTTCGGTCGGTGATCAAGGTAAATGGAAAGTTAACCTAGGTTACGACGAGTTACAGCATAACATCACAGATAGCTATCAAACGCCGCTACAAGGCAGTGTAGGTGGGAATAATTTTACCCTGCCTACTAATTTTGGCACAGTTAACACTGCGACAGGGAAGCCAGGGACGCGTTTTTTGACGCCAGCTCAGGCTAGTGATTTTCAGACTGAAAAAGAATATGTGAGTCGCAAAAACGGCTCTATAAATACCTCTTATACATTCAATGACCAGTTAAGTGCACAGATTGATTACAATCACCTAGATCAATCTGGCGCCAAACTCATAGGTACTGGCACGCAGGGTGGCATCAATCTTCCCGGTGGATCTACCGGGAAAGCTGAAGCTATTAACATGATCATGAATCCAACCAGCTACCAGACGGACAATGTCAATGCGGCTCTGAACTGGAAGGGAGATAAGGGGCATCTCACCAGCGGTTATTATGGCTCGATATTCCATGATGATTATAATAGTCTAAGTTGGCAAGGTGCACAGGCTACGGGTGCTAGCGGTTGTGCGGGAAGCAATTGTTATACCAACAATACGATGAGCACTGCACCCAGCAATAGCCTGCACCAAGCGAACTTGACTGGCGGTTATAATTTTACACAGACCACAAAGCTTGCGGGCGGTTTTTCTTACGGCTATAACACGCAAAATTCCAGTTATGCGCCCACTCTGATACCCCAAGCCATTGGGACACCGTACAATATGATGCAAGCGGGCGGACTGCCCACTTCGTCGCTAAACGGTGTCGTGGAAACCACGCACGGAGATTTAAAGCTGACCAATCAGAGTATTAAGGATCTAACCTTAACCGCTGGGTTTAAATTCAATGAGCGCGATAACAACACCAGTTCGAATACTTACAAATATAAGGATCTTGGTAATGCTGCTTTTACGGGCGTCAATACGCCGTATAGCAACAGCAAGGCGCAATATGAGGCGTCGGCAGCCTATCGGTTGACCAAAGCACAGAATGTGACGCTAACTTATAATCACGAGAACATCAAGCGCTGGTGTAATGGTGTAGTAGGTGGTGCTGAGTGTGTTGCTAGCCCCTCTACAAATGAAGATAAAGTCGATTTAACTTATCGCTTAAAAGCATTTGAGGCTGTTAATTTTAACGCAGGCTACAGCTTTGCTGATCGTCGCGCCGACGCTGCCAATTACTTGGCTAATTCGGGAAATTATGCAAACACTACAGTTGGTGGACAGAATAGTAACTCCGTCCTTAACGGAGGAAATTACGCAGGTTACGTCGCTTATCCCTATGCGAGCCGTATTCAAAATATGGGGAAGGCCGGTGTCACTTGGCAAGTTAGCCAAAAACTGGATGTGGGGGTGAATGGTCGTTATTCCTATGATAGTTATGATGCAACGTTAGGCGTGCAGAATGGGCGTTCGGCCGGTGTTAATGTCGATACAACTTATAGCTATGCTGAAAATAGTACGGTTTCCGCTTATTGGAACTGGCAGAATGGGCAGAGAAATCTTAATAGCGGTACTACTGGAAATGGCACTGCAGCCTACACGCCTAATCAAATAGTAGCACCTCTAAACGTCTGGAATAATCAGCTTGAGGACAACAGCAACACCGTTGGTCTGATGACTCGGCGTGGTGGTTTGTTGAATGGAAAGTTGGAAGTCATCGGTGATGCATCCTATGCATTGGATACGACCGGTTATTCAACACAAGTACCTTATTCTACTGCGACTGCTTGTGGAAACAGTACTCAGTTGACTTGCGGAAGTTTATCGCCAATCAAGAACGAAATCATGAGTCTAAAATTGACAGGTCATTATAAAGTTCACAAAAATGGCAAGGTAGCTTTGACTTATATGTATCAAAAGTTAAACAGCAATGACTATTTTTACTACGGACAGCAGTTTGGCACCACGCCAAATTCGCTTATGCCGACTAACCTACAGATGCAAAGTTATGCCGTTAATGTTGTCGCTCTGTCTTATAACTATAGCTTTTAGGAATACAAAATGATTGAACCGAATGATAATTTAACTTTAGGTAAGCTGTCTTTAACATATCGGGTTTTGTTTACCGGTTATTTATTGGTCGTTGGTTTGGGCTTATGTATGGCGGGCGCCCAGATTATGCTCACGCATGGCATGGCAGACGGTAAGCCTGGCTTGTCTATGAATGACATTGTTTATAGTTATTATGGTAATCGTTCAGGTTCTAAGCTGGAAGCGGCGCTTACCGGAAAAATGAAAGATAAAGCACCGGCCGAAGTTAATTTTACCTTGATTAAATGGGCGCGCGATGGCGCGCCATATAAAGAGTGGGACAAAGTAAAACCATTGATTGAAAAAAACTGCGGAACCTGTCATGACGCTGAATCTGGTTTGCCTGAAGTTTCCAATCCAGATGTGGCAAAAACTTTGGCGGAAGTTGATCATGGTGCCAGTATTGCTACCTTGACGAGAGTGTCACATATTCATTTATTTGGTATTAGTTTTATTTTCTTGTTTGTCGGTTGGATATTCGGCATGGCGGAGTTTAATCAGCGCTGGAAACTGATTTTAATAGCGACGCCTTTTGCTTTTTTAGTACTCGATGTCGCTTCATGGTGGCTGACCAAGTTTTGGCCTAGTTGCGCGTGGATTACCATGGTCGGTGGTATTGGCTATAGTGTCGCAGCTATGGTGATGTTTGCGACCTCTTTTGCGCAAATGTGGCTGCCTCGCTGGACGAAGAAATAACCCTATGCCGGTCGGGATTTGTAATCCCGACCGAAACGTTTAGATTTCGATAACTTCGAAACGTGAGTAATGGGGTTGTAAACCCCGTCATGCTTCGAGAGTTTATGCTGTTTTGTAGGGTGGATAAGCAACGCGCATCCACCCATTGTGCCAGATGCGCGTTGTTTATCCGGCCTACGAGTTTCTGTTATTCATTCATTCATTCATTCTTCCCAAGAACATAACCACACTTATATGGAATCTATACCTATGGCCTTACCCCCACTAACGAAACGTGAACAAGTTCGAGAATCTGCTTTTAGCGAGGTTTGGTCCGAGCAATTGAATGACGCATTTAAGAATATTGCGCCTTATTACGATCGTGGTAATCAGGTGGCTAGCTTAGGTTGTTGGGGTTGGTTTTTACGTTGTTTTATGTCAATGATCGAGTTGCAACCTAAGCAACGGGTACTTGATGTATGCGCAGGAACGAATGCTATTGGTATCGCCTTACTTAAGCGTGAACCTACGCTGGAGATATTTGCGATTGATCGTAGTACTGATATGCAGGAAGTAGGACGTCAACGTGCTGAGCAATTAGGCTTTCACATCAATAGTGTGATTGCTGATGTTCATACCCTGCCTTTTCCAGACAATCATTTTGATGTGGTTACTTTGCAGTTTGCTTCGCGTCACTTAAAAATCGCCCACATGTTTGGTGAAATAAATCGCGTGCTTAAGCCAGGTGGGCATTTTTACCATTGTGATATGTTAAGACCTAGCAACCGCGTCGTTGAAAAAGTGTACTACGCTTATCTGCGTCTGTGTTTGAGTGGTACGGGTTTGCTATTTCGTAGTAGTCCTGCTGCGTATAATTTGATCCAGTATTTTATTAGCGCTTTGGAAATTTTTTATTCAACCGAAGAGCTTTCTATCTTACTAGAAGAGCAGGGTTATTGTGAGATTTCAGCTAAAGCTATATTTTCAGGTATGCTAGGTTGTCATAGTGCTCGTAAACCTGAAGT
>CAIVGC010000416.1 GCA_903905335.1 uncultured Methylococcaceae bacterium | reverse complement strand
CAGTATGAGTATCGATACCACCCGGCGCCCAATTCTGGTCCTTAAATTGGTCTGCCGAAATCAGCCTACCGGTCCTACGTTCAAACGTGTAGACAAAGCCATTCTTGTTAAATTGCACCGCTACGCTCGATGAACTATTAGTCGCATCGGTTTGCGATGCTACTGGAGCAGCAAGGTTAACGGAAAGGATTTCCGCGATCGCGTCAAAGTCCCAGTTATCGTGCTGAACGACTTGATAAACCCAAGCGACTTGACCCGCTGAAAAACCGTTGCCTTTGTCAACGCCGCTCACTTTACGTGCAAAAATCGAAGCACCCCATTTATTATCACCAGGGCGTAGATCCGGATTCCATACGCCGGGTTGGCTAGTTCCGTATAGAACGTAGTCGTTATCAGGATCATAAGTCAGGTAAGACCAAACCGAACTACCTCCCAATAAATAACTGGGTACACTTTGCGTTGTCGCTGGCCAACTGCTTTTACCCAGATCGGTGCCTTGGTCTTTATTCGGGAAGGGATATTGTGTAGCTGAGACTATACCAACATCTGCATCTGGACCTGTGGTATAGCATTTGCCATCCGTAGTCGTTGGACCGCAGTTATTCCAAACCGGCGTTCCGGTCGCAAGATCCAAGGCCACCACGTAACCTCGGGTACCCATCTCGCCACTCGAAGTGCCAAGTATCACCTGCCCGTTATCACCTGTGATCACGGCTTGGCCGCTAGTAGTAACACCAAGACCAGTATTGGTAATCTTCCTATTCCATACCAAAGCACCGGTACTCGCATTGACGGCCACCGTATGCCCATCCAGCAGATTGTACACAATGAGCCCAGTCAAAACACCGTTGATCGTCGCCTTAGCGTAGGCCATACCACGATTGGTACCACCGCAGCAGTTAGCCCCTACTTGATTACTACTGGTAGGTAATCCCATAGGAGTCGAACTGGGTGCTGAGGCAATGGCTACCGAACTCCAGATCGGTGGAATGGGTATCGCCGAACCACTCGAGCCCGGGGCAACAGCCGGAAGCTTGGAAACATCCCATGCCATGAGGATATTAGGTGAACCGGTCAGCGCGTATATCTTTCGCTCCCCTGCTACATATAATGGGGCACCCATAGCACTACCGCTACGATAAGTGGCCAAAACATATTTTTGCTTGAGACCCGCCACATTAGTAGTGTTGATTTCACCGCCACCATTTCCTAGCTCGCTATAACGTATACCCTGTGAACCACCACCATCCTGTAACCATTCGCTACCAGCACCGGCTGAAACAGCTGCACAGGGCTGCGGAACCAAGCCTGCCATAGCAAGACCTAGACCTAAGGCCAAGGCAGTCAATTTTCTATTAGGGAGAAACGCAGTATTTTCAGTCGAAGATAGGTCTCGAGTATCCATTAGGGGCTGCTTAACACCCGATAGACCTGAGTAGAGACTAGAAACTGCGAGCGTATTATTTTTCGTTAGATTGTTTCTTATCATACTTATGCTCTCAATAAAGGTAAGTCTACGTAATTTATGTTGTAGAAAATATAGGTTGAGCATAAATCAAGCCATAATATAAAATAATATACACAACAAATGGTTAAGTATTATGTATAGCGGAAAATCAGCTTTTCTAAAATAATGTTAGAAGAAAGTGTAAAAAATCCTGACACTTTCTTAATTGGACTAGCATAGCTACCAGCAGACTATTTACGATGTAATCTACTATTGCAGAGATAACTAGAGGTACAACGTCATCTAAAGTGGAATTGTCTGTGTGTAAAAAAACCTGACAATCAACACTACACTTAAGATGATGGCCAATAGAGACTCTATACATTGACTAGGTTCTGTTGACGTTTCGCCAATCAGGTAAAATGGGTTATTGTGGCTGGCATGAACCGGATAAATTTAAGCGACAAAGAGTGAATACGCATATTGGCAAACTTAAAGACATTGACGGGTATTCGTGGCGGTTTTTACCGTAAACGCATAGTAAATGGAATAGCATATTCAAGCGTTTTTCATGCTAGTGCGACTGGGGCGGCAAAAAAACTCTGCCGAAAATGAACCGCTGAAGCGCTCCAAAGGTGAGATTAGTTGTAAGATTCATGCTATTTGTTATGCCTTGGACATACCAGTAAAATTTAGCCTGACAGGTTAATGCAGGCACAATTCTACAAGAGATCTTAACTTAATAGCACTGACGCTGTAGCGTGGGAATGATACTCAGGTAGACTAAAAGACCTATAATTAACCCAACTCACACATTAATCAAAGACTCCTTCAACAACAACTCAAACTGCTCAACCGGAATGGGCTTACTAAACAAATAGCCTTGAAATAATAGACAACCATTATTCATAAGATATAAGCGCTGCTCTTTGGTTTCCACACCTTCGGCTATCACCTCCATACCCAACTTACCTGCCATTGCAATAATAGTCTGCACTATCACGGCATCATCATTATCCGAGGTAATATCGCGCACAAAACTTTGGTCAATTTTAAGTTGGTTAAGCGGTAATTTCTTTAAACTCGATAGCGAAGAATAACCCGTACCAAAATCATCCATAGAAAAATGAATGCCGATAGCCCGCAAGGCATTCATTTTAACAATCGTATCTTCAATATCATCAAGCACTAAACTTTCAGTTAACTCTAATTTAAGTCGTTTTGGTTCAATCTGGTAGTCAGTCAGTAACTGAGTCACTTGCCCGACAAAATCTGGCTGATAAAACTGTCTAGGACTAACATTAACGGCTAACTGCAAATGCTGGGCCTGCTCGCTATCTTGCCAAATTTTCAACTGCTTACAAGCGGTCTCTAGCACCCATTGCCCTATAAACAATATCAAACCAGTTTCTTCTGCCAATGGAATAAACTCTACGGGAGAAACAAAGCCTAATATCGGATGTATCCAACGAATTAAAACTTCTGCGCCAACAATATGTCCAGCATCATTAAGTTGCGCCTGATAATAAAGCTTAAATTGATGTTCATTTAATGCCAAACGCATATCTTTTTCAAGGGCGACACGGGCGTTAATATTTGCTTGCATCTTTGGATCAAAAAAGCGCAGCGTATTACGGCCTGCCGTTTTGGCTTGATACATAGCAATATCAGCCTGTTTTAATAATTCATCGAAAGTTTGCTCGTGACCTTTAAACAAAGTTACACCAATACTAGGCGTGCTACGATAATCATGAATAGACAACTGATAGCCCTGATTAAGCTTAGCTTGAATTTTATTACCTATACCTTCTACAAAAGTCGCCACTTCAGAAACTTGCCCACTAACATCTTCTATCATCACTACAAATTCATCACCGCCTAAGCGGGCAACCGTATCACCTTCGCGCACACAAGACACTAAGCGCTGAGCAACTTGCTGAAGTAACAAATCCCCCATATCATGACCCAAAGTATCATTGAGGTTTTTGAAGTTATCCATATCAATAAACATCAAGGCCCCCATACGCTCAGTACGTTGACTGGTTGCTAAAGCAAGCTTTAAGCGATCTTGTAACAACACTCGATTAGGCAATTCGGTCAGAGAATCATAAAATGCCAAACGCTCAATTTTATCGACCGCTTCTTTTCTTAAGGTCACATCAACAAAAGATCCAACATAATTAGAAACCTCACCATGATGTCCTTTTACGACACTGATGGTTAGATATTCTAAATAAATCTCACCATTTTTACGCTTATTCCATATCTCACCTTGCCAAGCACCTGTGCTTTTAATAAGGCTCCACATATCCTCATAAAAACTGCCCTCATGTCGATCAGAACGCAATAAATTAGGGCTCTTACCTACGACTTCATGTTCTTCATAACCCGTAATTCTGCTAAAAGCGTTATTAACGCGAAGAATGTTAGCATCCGAATCAGTGACCACAATACCTTCTTGTGAATCAAAGGCGATGGCCGCAATACGTAACTGCTGCTCTGACCATTTACGCTTAGTAATATCACGTGAAGAATTAAAAAGTACGAACTTACCATCTAAGTTCAAACGTAAACCACTAATTTCTACATCAATGGTCGTTCCATCCTTACAGCGATGCTGCGTCTCAAATATAACTAATTGCTGCGCCTCAAATTGCTCCTTAAGCTTAACCTTCATCTCTTCCCTATCAAAAAACGCATCCCATTGAACAATATTCATACCGATGACTTCATTTCGCGTATAACCCAACATTTTGCAAAATGAATCACTGGCTTCAATAATGTTGCCCTCAACATCAAGAATATGAATGCCATCACTAGCATTGCGTAAGAAGGCAAGGTTCTTTTCACTCTCTTTATGTAAAGCTTGCTCAATACACAGATAATCGCTAATATCGCGAAAATATCCTATAACCAACTTCCTATCATCGTAAAAAGCATAATTAGCGGTCACCTCAACAGGGATAATGAAATTACCCGAAATCCGATGCTGGCTACGAAAAGTCAAATGATTATGAATTCTTAATTGCCTCCATAATCGCCTAAGTCTTCTAAGATCAGTCTCTAAAAATAGATCTTGTACATGCTTCATGGTCAATTCGGCATTGGACATCCTAAAATGACGGCAAGCCGCGTCATTAACAAAGATAATTTTAAAGTTATCTTCTGTATCCAAAATATAAACAGGATCATCCGTGTGCTCAATAAGCGCATTAAACATCCTTAGCTCTTTGTCCTGAATATATAACTTGTTTGCCGCGTCATTTAAGGCTGACACTAATTGCAGCAATTCGGTACTGTTAGAGACTCGACTCAACACTTGCCCACTATTTTCCGGCAGTATCTTAGCAAAGTCAGCCACTAGCCTTATCTGTAAAACAAAGCGCTGCAAAACAATCAATAACCAACAGGTAAAGAGCACAACAGCTAAGACAGCAACAAAAGACGTTTGTTTAAAAATACGCTGCTGGGCTTCAAAAACCTGATCTAGCGACAACTCAGATCGCACCCAACCCAAAGAAGTTGAATCGTTATTAATAGGCATCCAAGTGACTATATGATTACCTTCTAATTTCGAACTCGGATGAGCTAAAGGAATTATCGGTAAGACCTGACCATGAGTAACTAACCAACTACCATTAGTTACATCACGCTTAGTCTCAACAATGATATGACCCTTTGCATTGACAACTAACAGCTTTTCTAAATTGGAATAGATAGAAAATTGCTTTACGGTTTGTTCAATACCAGCATAATCTTTAATAATAATATCTGAAGCAACGGCTGACGCTAATCCGCTAGTTATTAAATAAGCTTCTTTATAAGCAGACTTCGTTGCTAGTTCTCCTTGTTCAAAAGCAACATAGACACCTAGAGAAAATACAGACAAAATAGAGCCTAACGCCACAAACAGCGTTATACGAACAAGCAGGCTATTAAACCAATATTTCATTCGCCCCCATTGACAGCGAACTTATCAAGACCTAACTTTTCTAAATCTAGATAGTCACGACGATAATCTGCAGCAATCGGTTTGGGCATCTGAATATTATTGAAGATCGCTGCATTTGCAGGATCAGCCGCTAAGTCAATAAAACTAGTGATTACCTTAGCACGCAAGGCCTCTGGAATACGCGGATTAGCCATCAACGGATGCGGTGCAAAAGCGGGGGTCACGTATAAAACACGTAATTGATCACGTACATCAGAGGGCTCTCGGTCAAAGGTATTATTTACACCACCACCTGCTGCGGTATCTTCCATCAGCACACTAAGATAGACATTACTATGCGTTTTTACAAAACTAGGAATAATATCAATATGCTTTTTAGCTAGGGTTGCTTGAATGGCCAAAGAAGCGGCAAAAGCATTAGGGGCAGGAAAAGATACCTTCCTGCCAGCAAGCTTTTCTATAGCGTCTATAGGATCATCCTTCCTAACCACCACTATGCCATAGAGCATCGTGGCTGAATCTCTAAGCAGAGGAATATAGCCCTGCTGACGCTTAGCAACTATAGAGTGATAGGGATTTACAAAAGCAAAATCGGGGGCACCTTTATAAAGCTGGGCTTCAAAAGTGGGAATCGACGGCATAACGACCAATTCAAAATTAAGACCGGTTGCTGTGGATAATTTATTTAGCACTGGTTCCCAAGCTTTTTGAGTCGCAATAGCAGTTAGTTGAGGCACAATATAAACACTATAGACCTTAGCCTCAGTTTCAGCGGCTGAACTTACGCCAGAAACCATGACAGCCAAGAGCAGATAAAGCGGATAAAACCTAAATTTTCGCATCATTTATTTTCTAACTATATGTTGGTATCGATGTAGTTTGGAACGCGCTATTCGCAACCCAACATGTTGCCGCTATTGCTGGGTTATCAACAACAGACAACCCAAACTATACCATCCGGTTACGATAAAAATTGACCACACGTATGCTTAATAAAATAACCAATAGACCCATATAAAGCAAGGGCAGACTGATATCTAATTTCACTAGCCACATATAATGTAAGCAAGCTGATAAAGCCGCAAAATAAACCAAGCTATGTAAAACAAACCAACGCTTAGCCAATCTCCTTTGAAAATATTTTGTTGAGGTCACCGCTAAAGGTACTAATAAGGTATAGCTTAGCAAGCCCAGCAGGATATAAGGACTTTTAGGAACCTCATCTACAAAAGCGGTCCACGAGCCTGACAAATCCAGCACCACATAAACCAGCACATGTAAGCTTGCGTAAAAAAAAGCCAACAAACCCAGAATTCTCCGGTAACGTAGCGGCCACGCTTGTTTTGTGATTATTTTAATCGGCGTTAAGGCCAAGCCTAGCAACAAAAACCGTAAAGCCCAATCACCCAAACGAAAATGTAAGGTTTGTATCGGATTAGCACCTAATTGTTCATTAAGCGTTGCTTGCAACAATAATAAAGCGGGTACTAAGCCCAGAAAAATTAGTAGCGCTTTAAGTATCCTTGTTTTGTTTCTGGAAGAGACCATCAAATAGACTGGGTTAAATCCATACCCGTATAAAGACTGGCCACTTGCTGTCCATAGCCATTAAACAGTTCAGTCGCGCGTTTAGGGGTAAAAATACTACTACCCAGCACCCGCTCACGACTTTGGCTCCATCGTGGATGAGACACTTCAGGATTAACATTGGCATAAAACCCATACTCTTTAGGCGCAGACTTATGCCAAGCGGTATCGGGCATGGTTTCCCTAAAATGAATCTTTACAATAGCCTTGATACTCTTAAAACCATATTTCCAAGGCACAACCAACCGTAAGGGCGCGCCATTCTGATTCGGCAAATCGTCTCCATACATACCGGTAGCCAGTATCGTTAAGGGATGCATGGCCTCATCCATGCGCAAACCTTCGACATAAGGCCAGTCTAAAATAGCTGAATGCTGCCCTATCATGATCTCTGGATTATAAAGCGTGGTAAATTCAACAAACTTAGCTCTTGAAGTTGGTTTAAAACGCGCCAGCATTTCACCCAAAGGAAAGCCCAGCCAAGGCACCACCATAGACCACGCCTCTACACAGCGAAATCTATAAATACGTTCTTCAACAGCATTCGCTTTTAAAATATCTTCCAAATTATAAAGCCCAGGTTTTTCAATCTCGCCACTAATTTCAACACTCCAAGGCTTTGTTTTTAAGGGCTTAGCTAACTCGGTTGAATCTTGCTTATTGGTAGAAAACTCATAGTAATTAGTATAGTTAGTCGCATGTTCACGCGCAGTAATTACTAAATTTGATGTAGACTCAGTTTGTGCCTGCCCTAAACTCGGCAACATCAATCCTGCTGAAAGCATCGCCGTTGATTTAATAAAGGCGCGTCGAGACTCAAATACCGATTTATCGGTGATTTCTGCACGTAAAGCATTTGACTGAATATGAATATGTCGTTTCATGTTACTGGCCGTTTTAGGTTAAATGAAATCTGGTTTTAAGGATACCGCAAGATTAAATAAAGTAAAATGACTAGAAACAGGTCGCGACCTGTCCCTACCTGACTGGCGAGGGACGATGCGCTGCACTTTGTTCAGCACCTTTTAACTCGAAATTTTTAATAGACTCAGCAATGACCTTAAAACATGAATTATTCAGCGTAAGCGCTTGCTTGCTTCTAATTGTGCTGTACTACTTATATTTATGGCGGCGTACCCTACGCACACCTGATTCAAGCGCGCATAGCTTTAATGCGAAAATTAGGGATCGTTGGGTAGACATGATATTGGCTGACAAAAATAATGCCCTACTAGCCATACAAACCTTGCGTAATTCAGTGATGGCAGCTAACTTTATGGCTTCGACAGCTATCTTACTTATTATAGGCACTTTAAGTAGCAGTGAAAAAATAAGCCACTGGCTACTCCAAAGTGGATTACAGACCTTAATTCCGGCTTATTCGATTGAGCTAAGCACCTTAAAACTGAGTTTATTGATACTGGATTTCTTTATTGCCTTTTACTGCTACTCGATGGCCATACGTTTTTTTAACCACGTCGGCTATATGATAGGACTAGCGGATAGCGAATTGACACCACAAACCAGCCTGTATCTAAATAAGGCCGGACTTTATTACACCTTAGGCACTCGCAGCTTCTTCTTTAGTTTACCCATAATCTTATGGCTGTTCGGCCCTTGCTTTTTAATCCTAGGCACCTTGTTATTAATTCTAGGACTTGCCTTGTTAGATCATGTATCTAGTTAGATGCTATCGACTTTCATTCCCATACCCAGCGCTAATCGTTATACATAAATGAAAGTAATTCGTCATAGCGGCCGGGAAACCGGTATCCAGTGCCAAGGATAGTAATATTAGGTTACACAAATAAAATTTCAATTATGTGAAGCTAAGTTGATCTGAATTTCACATCCATGTGCCCTTGATTCCGGCAGTCCATGCCGGAATGACGCGACTTTTAGTAGTCTAGTTGCTCCTACACCCAGCGCTAATCGTTATACATAAATGCGTGTCATTCGTCTTACCGGCCGGGAAGCCGAAATGACGAGTTATACACTACAACTTTCCCTTGAGCCTTCAACCATTAACGCTAAATAGTCGAGGGCGAAAGTAACTATCTAACCTGCCTCACCCAGCCTTCTAGGCTCTATTGTCAACGTGGTAAGCGGCACACTGGACTGATTAAGGAGATCACTTTAGCGATTAAGGACTCTCTTGAACGACTCAGGGAGCCGGATAAACCATCCAGTTACTCGCCTAGCCCTCTCAAGGAGCATCAAAATCCCCATACCCTACAAAATCGCCTACCAAAATCGTCTATTTAGACACCTAGCACCCTCTTTAGTAGGGCTAAAACACTAACTGAGCGGTTTATGGAGACCCATAATCGGCTACACCGTCTCCCTCCAAGATCCAAGGACACGCCCTAGACATTCAAGATACTCACCAAGAGATTGCCAAATTAACGCTGCATGCCTGACGTGATCCTACTTATCACTAAGTGGCTACCAATTTAAGACGGGACACTAGCTTAATCATTCACTTTTAAACAGGGTTCTTCTAATCACAGACAAAGGACGAAAGGCGAAAGGCGAAGGGTTAAGTCTAGTACCT
>CAIVGC010000415.1 GCA_903905335.1 uncultured Methylococcaceae bacterium | reverse complement strand
CTTATAGTGATACGACCTATTGCCATCCATGGCAACTGGTTTCCGGCAGTCCATGCCGGAATGACGGCTTACCCACTATGATTCACTTAGAGTCATATTTAGGAAAGATATCTAATAAAACACCTTTTATAAATAGCAAAAACCAACTGGTCATTCTGCCATGAACTACGGCAACTAGTTCACGGCAATCTCTATGCTGGCCGGTGTATTTATATTTACTGATGTTCTTTATTATTGCTGCTCAATAATATCAAAACGTTTTTCAATTATTGTCTGACCGTCCTCATCAACTACTTTAACAGTCCAATTATTCTTAGCTGCGTAAGCAACTAATTGGTGACTGACAGTACGCCATTTATCATTTTTTGAAATGCTTATTTTTTTTCTGTTAATTAACTTATTACCTAACCACCATTCATGAAAAATAACTCTATCTTTCATGTCAGCGACTTCTACAAAATAATAAACAGGAACTGTTTTATTTGCAGGTAACATTAGTGGGAGATTTACCTCAGCAACAGGCTCATTATTTTTAAGATTTAAAGTCAATAGCGCTCTAGTTATAGTATTTTTAGCCATGGCTTTCGACTTAACTAGAGAATTTTCAGGTTTAACTGTTTCTGTCGCTGCAACAGAAGGATTTACTTCTAATTCTTGACTAGTCGACTTCATCATGACAATAACAAAAAAGATAATCAATGCAATAATACCGGCCAAAGCCACTAATATGCGCTTAATATTCCATTCTGTTGTACTCTGTAAAATAGGGGCTTTTTTAACTGTCTTATTTTCAGAACTAGGGCGCCTAACCTTTATTACCATATTTTTAATTTCTGCCATCAAAGAGCCCTATTAATTTAATTATCTAAAAACATTTGCATTCGAAAACATTATATTCAACATGTTTTTCATAAGCGCAGGCATTGATACTATGAACCTATGATAAAGCAATAAACAAATAGACTTATTTTTTGATGTAAAGATCAGTAATCGTACCTGTAATCATCTCTGCTGCAAAACCAAAGGTTTCAGCGAGCGTTGGATGTGGATGTATAGTGAGACTAATATCTTCGGCATCTGCACCCATTTCTAAGGCTAAAACGGCTTCTGATATTAATTCGCCTGCATTAGGGCCAACCATGCCAGCGCCCAATAATCTACCGGTTTCCTTTTCACATAGTATTTTGGTCAGACCTTCTTTCCGTCCCAAACACAATGAACGACCACTCGCTGCCCAAGGAAAAACAGCCTTATCATATTCTATACCTTGCTGTTTTGCCTGATTCTCAGTCAATCCCATCCAAGTAACTTCAGGATCAGTATAAGCAACAGAAGGAATTGTTAAGGCGTCAAATTCTGATTTCAGACCTGCAATAACTTCAGCAGCCACCTTTCCTTCGTGTACGGCTTTATGAGCAAGCATAGGATTGCCGACGATATCGCCAATAGCAAAAATATGAGCGACATTAGTACGTTGCTGTTTATCTACCGCAATAAAACCTTGCTCGTCAACATTGATGCCGGCCAATTCTGCAGAAATTAACTTACCATTAGGTCTTCTACCTACAGCCACCAAAACAGCATCAAACATTTCAGATTCGGGCGCACCTTTACCTTCAAAGAATACTTTAAGACCTTCTTCGTGCGATTCGATTGACTTAACGCGAGTTTCTAACCAAATCTTGTTATATTGTTTTTTAATTCGTCTAAATAAAGGTGTTATTAAATCTTTATCACAACCAGGTATGATTTGATCCATAAGCTCAACCACGCTAATTTCAGAACCTAAGGCATGATAAACTGTGGCCATTTCTAAACCGATGATTCCACCGCCGACGACTAAGAGCTTCTTAGGAACTTCTTTTAGTTCCAAAGCATCAGTAGAATCCCATAAGCGAGGATCATCATGTGGGAAAATAGGTATTTTAGTAGGATGTGAACCAGCTGCAATAATGGCTTGATCAAAGCGAATGGTTTTAACACCATCTTCTGTTTGTACCGCTAAGGTATCAGGTGAAGTAAATTGACCAGTACCCTGTATCAAGGTGACTTTGCGCTGTTTAACCAATCCAGCCAACCCATCATTCAAGGTTTTAGTAATACTTTCTTTCCATGCCTTAATTTTAGGCAAATCTAAAGTCGGCTTACCGTAACTAATACCATGTGATTCAAACTCATCTACTTCATGAATTATTTGAGCAGCATGTAGCAATGCTTTTGAAGGAATACAGCCCACATTAAGACAAACACCGCCTAAAACTGGGAATCGTTCAATTAAGACGACTTGCTTACCTAAGTCAGCCGCACGAAAGGCAGCACTATAGCCGCCAGGACCACCACCTAATACTAGGACTTCGGCGTGTAAAACTGCTTCATTCATATTAATCGTTCCAGTTAAAGTAACAAACGGCGAATATCACTCAAATTCTGCTTTAAAAGCGCCATAAACTTAGCACCTTCAGCACCATCAATGACACGATGATCATAAGTTAAATCTAATGGCAGCATTAGACGTGGCACAAATTCTTTGCCATTCCAAATCGGCTGCATTTTGGCCCGCGTAACACCCAGTATGGCGACTTCAGGCGCATTGACAATAGGCGTGAACGCCATACCACCAATTCCACCAAGACTAGAAATCGTTAAGCAACCACCTTGCATATCAGCAGGCATTAATTTACCGAGACGTGCTTTCTCACTTTTTTCAGCAATTTCTAACGCTAATTCAGTAATACTCTTAGTATTGGCATTGCGTAAAACAGGCACGACTAAACCATTAGGCGTATCAACGGCAATGCCGATATTAAAGTATTTCTTTAAAATTAAGCTTTCGCCATCAGCAGACAACGAGGCATTAAAACTAGGAAATTGCTGCATGGCAGCAACCAAGGCTTTAATGATGAACATTAACCCAGTAATTTTTACCTCGCCTTTTGCCTTTTCAGCATTAAGACTATTACGGAAGGCTTCTAAATCGGTAATATCTGCTTCATCAT
>CAIVGC010000414.1 GCA_903905335.1 uncultured Methylococcaceae bacterium | reverse complement strand
TGTTGAAGCAAGAACTGCATAGTTGCTGCGGGTAATTGTTTGGATCTAGATAATATCCAGAAGTAGGAGCGGTCTGGGCCAGTGATCATCGCATAACTATAATCTTTTTTATCCAGTTCAATAATATTGTAAGCACCATAAAAAGGGCCAAAAAAAGACACTTCTAGCATGCCTTTGGTAGCTTGCTCGACAAAATAAGCCTTGCCTAAGGCTTGGTGCCATTCGTTAGCTTGGGTATCCCAGCCTTTATTAAGCACATCAACGCCGCCATCAGCACGCAAGCTATATTTAGCAGAAATGTTTTCCAATCCTCTTTCAAACCGATGATCCAGTCTTGCCACTTCGTACCATGTACCCAGATAGCGGTTAATTTCAAAGCCATCAATAGCTACGAGTCTTTCAGGAATCCCTGTGCAGCTAGTCAAAACAACAGTTATCAGAAGGAAAAAGTATTTCATAGCAGGTTGTTTGAAAGTTATTAAGAGTATTAATTTATTGAGTACTATTGGTGCATTGAAGTGCTAGAGCTTTATACATGAAATACAGAGGCAACTTAAGTTAATACTCAGGTTTTTGTTCGCGACCCAAGAGATTATGTACGGCAGTGCGTGGTGCCAAACCTTCATAGAGTACTTTATAAGTTTGCTCGATAATGGGCATGTCAATAGCGTATTTTTTTGCTAGCAAGTAGGTTTCTTTAGCGGCAGAAATGCCTTCTATTTCCTGACCTATTTCTAGTGTGGCGGTTGCTTGATCTTTACCTAGCCCTAACGCTAAACCAAAGCGCCGATTTCTGGATTGGTTGTCAGTGCAAGTTAAAATAAGATCACCTAAACCAGCAAGGCCCATAAAGGTTTCTGGATGACCACCTAATTTAATGCCTAAACGAATAATTTCATTAAGACCGCGAGTAATCAAAGCTGCACGCGTATTTGCACCAAAACCTAAGCCATCGGCAATACCTGCCGCAATAGCTAGTACATTTTTTACAGCGCCACCGACTTCAACACCTATCACATCAGAACTGGTATAGGTTCTAAAAAGATCGCTATGTAAAATATTAGATAATTCTTTGGCAAAGGCGGTTTGCGAAGAAGCGATGGTAATAGCCGTTGGTAAATTGTTGGCTACTTCAAGCGCAAAAGTAGGGCCCGAAAGTATAGCGGCAGGAGTTTGTTCTGAAAATATTTCAGCGACAACTTGGTGTAACAAGCGCCCATCATCTGGATTAAAGCCTTTAGTGGCCCACGCTATTTTTACCTGATTGGATAAGTATGGCTTAAGTTGAATCAGGGCGTTTTTGAATGCATGACTAGGTACGCAAACTAAAATTAAATCACTAAAGTTCGCTACATCTTGAAGATCAGCCGTAACACTTAAATTTTTTGGGAATAAATGCTCAGGTAAATAACGTTGGTTTTGATGCTGGTTAGCCAAGATATCTATCTGTTTCTTATTATGTCCCCACAATAAAGTTTGACAGCCGTTTCTGGCTGCCAACAGTGCAAGTGCAGTTCCCCATGAACCAGCGCCTAATATAGCTATTTTATTCATTAATGCAGATTAATTGATAGCATCAGAACTAGGGACTTGTTGTTTAGCATATTGTAATTGTTGTGCATATAAAGCATCAAAATTAACCGGTGCTAACAATAATTGTGGAAAGCCACCTTTATTCACTAAATCAGAAACGGCTTCACGAGCATATGGAAAAAGTATATTGGGGCAAAAACTACCAAGCATAGGTCCCATTTCTTCTTCAGAGAAACCACTTAAGGTAAAGATGCCTGCTTGACTAACTTCTACCAAATAAGCAGTAGACTCAATGCTTTTTACAGTGATAGTTATTGTCAGAGCGACTTCATATAAAGATTGTTCTAAAGGTAAGATTTGACTGCTAAGATTAAGGTCAACAGTAGGTTCCCACTTTTCAGTAAAGATTTTAGGCGAACTAGGAGTCTCAAAAGACAAATCTTTAGTGTATATTTTTTGTATAGAAAATTGTTTTTCTGGTGCTTGTTGTTCTTCAGCCATGAGGAGAGGTAAATTGATAGGTTAATGAAAAGGGTTATTCAGTGACAACTATGACATTACTGCCTTTTGTTTTTACTTGTTTTTTACTGCTGTTTTTTATCGGTAGTTTGTAGTCATTTTCCCAAGCTTGCATACCGCCGGTAATAACAAAAACTTGTTCAAAACCTGCTTTAGTTAAAATTTTTCCTGCTGACGCTGAGCGTGTGCCATTTAAGCAAGCGATTAACACAGGTTTGTTTTTATGCTCAGCTATTTTAGAAATATCTTCTGCTAATTTACCTAAAGGCATACTGATGGCTTGTTCAATATGGCTGGGAGAAAAATCAGTTGCATCTCGCACATCAATAACAAGAGTGTCGCTGTCATTCATCTTAGCAACTGCTAGTAACGGTGATATGCCTGAAAATTTCTTAAAGGCGGTATCAAATAACTCTTGAATTAATAGATAAGTAACGACGGCAAGTGCGAGTGATAAAATATAATGATTTAAAATAAAGTCTAAGTAACGTTCCATGGAATATCTATTTAAGTTAAGTGGATGAGAAAAATTAGTCTTTGAGCGATAAAAAATAGTGAAAACCAAAATATTGGGACAGCTTG
>CAIVGC010000413.1 GCA_903905335.1 uncultured Methylococcaceae bacterium | reverse complement strand
GTCGGGCACTGCTACCAACTTAAAGCGGGACAAGACAGTACTTTAACCTTTTATCGTTCGTACCCTCTGTACTCATTGTTATAGTCACTCTCAATGCACGTCATTCCGGCATGGACTGCCGGAATCTAGGCTACAGGGATGTATAAATATGACCATCCATGGCGCTGGATACCGGCTTCCCGGCCGGTATGACGAGTTACTTGTGTATAGCCATGAGTTGAGCGTAATAATAAAAGTAATCTTGGTACTGTCCCGTCTTAAATTGGTAGCCTCGGGCACGAAAAGCATGTGCCCGACCTACACTGTTCTACCCTTAATCTCCCCGTCAACATCCGATCGTTATATATAACAGCTAATCAGGGTTTGTCAAATTCTGCACCAACCCTTAGTGCAACCTAGCATACCCGTTTCAAATCATGTGAATTTGACTGGTTTGAGTATAGTAATGATTCAAACTGTTCTATCGGTAAAGGTTTACTAAATAAATAGCCTTGGATAGCAGGGCAACCGTGTAGTTTCAAAAAGTCCCGTTGTTCTTCTGTTTCTACACCCTCAGCGATCACGTCCATACCTAAATTGTGCGCCATGCCGATAATGGTCTGTACGATCACGGCATCGCTAGATTTTACACTCATATTATGTACAAAACATTGATCAATCTTAAGCTGGTCTAATGGCAGTTGCGTTAAGTAAGACAGTGATGAATAGCCGGTGCCAAAATCATCCATAGAAAAAAGTACACCCATCTTTTTTAAGGCATGCATTTTAACGATAGTCTCATCTATGTTATCGAGTACTAAGCTTTCTGTGAGTTCGAGTTTGAGTAGATGGGGTTTGATGGCATATTTACTCATTATGATACATACCTGTTCGACAAAGTCGTCTTCATGGAACTGGCGGGCACTGACATTGACAGCAAGTTGTAAATGTTGGAAACAAGGGTTATTTTCCCATTTTTTTAGCTGAGCGCAGGCTATTTCTAATACCCATAGCCCGATAGGAAGTATGAGTTTAGTTTCTTCTGCCAATGGAATAAAATCCAAAGGCGATACCATATCATGCAATGGGTGTTGCCAACGAATCAAGACCTCAGCACTCACAATTCGATCTTGATCGTCAACTTGTGGCTGATAATAAAGTACGAATTGATTTTCTAAGAGTGCTTGTCGTAAGTCTTTTTCCATAGCCGCACGCGCCGATATGTTTGCTTGCATCTGAGGGTCAAAGAAACACAGGGTATTACGACCTGATTTTTTGGCTTCATACATGGCTATGTCAGCTTGTTTTATTAGTTCCTCAGGTAGCTCTTGACCGTCGAACAAAGTCGCGCCTATGCTAGGCGTACAATGATATACATGGTTATTCAGTTGGTATTCGCAGTTAAGGCTTTTTAGGATTTTATGGCCAATAATTTCGCTTAGCCTTTTAGCTTCAAAGCTGTTTTCATTCAAATCTTCTAGTAGCACGATAAATTCATCGCCGCCTAAACGTGCAACAGTATCGCTTTGACGTACACAGGCTTTAAGACGTTGCGCAACTTGTTGTAGCAGTAAATCGCCATAAGCATGACCCAGTGTATCGTTTAAAGTCTTGAAATCATCCAAGTCAATAAAGAGTAGAGTGCCTTTTAGATGGCTATGAAAGTTTGAATCGATTGCTGATGTTAATCGATCATTCAGCATACGCCGATTAGGCAGATTTGTCAGCGAGTCGTAGAAAGCTAGGCGTTTAATTTCAATCTCGGCGGCTTTATGCTCGGTAATGTCCTTATGTGTACTCACATAATGAGTGCAGACGCCCTCATTATTGTTCACCGCTTTAACTGTCCGATATTCTTGATACTGATCACCATTTTTGCGTTGGCTATAGAGTTCTCCGCTCCAAAAACCTTGGTTTTTAATGGTTTTATGCTTATCGGTATAAAAGTCCGAGCTGTGGCTATCGACTTTTAGTAGTCTAGTTTTTTTGCCGATGACTTCATGTGAACTATAGCCAGTGAGCACCGTGTAAGCTTTATTAACGCGCAAAATTACATTATGGGCATCGGAAATGACCATTGCTTCTTGCGTTTCAAAGGCGATTGCTGCGATGGCTAATTCCTGTTCGGCTAGCTGTCGTTCGGTGATATCGACACCAAAATAAACGATACGATTAAGTCGTTGATCGTTATCAAAAATATTAAAGGAATTCCAAGCAATAACTTTAACACTGTTAGCCGCAGTGACTATGCCGGTTTGATAATCGATTAATTCCGAGTTTTTAAGAAATTCCTGTTGTAGCCTATCGATAGACGCACAGAGAGGGCTGGGCTTGATGATGTCCAGACAGTTATGGCCTAGTAGTTCTGTCGTGGCAATACCTGTTAGCTGTCTAGTGACGTCGTTACTATAGATAATTAGGCCTGAGGTCGAAAGTTCTAGCACCATTACGCCTAAACGATTGATCAGGCTACGATAGCGCGCTTCAGAAAAAGGCACGGTAAAGCGCGCATCGCCAATCAGTATAGGCCCTTGCGGCGTTAAGATCGCATCAAGACCTGTATTATTTAAGTCAAGACTAGCCGTTATCAGCTTTTTTACTAAGGACTCTAGTTTAGGCATTGGAATCTGTCCCATGGCCCTTAGCTTTTATCCATAACTCAAGTACTGTATAGAGTTGATTTTGATTGATAGGCTTGGAGATGAAGCCGACCATGCCACTGCTGATGCAGATATTGCGTTCCTGCTCGGTGACGCCAGCACTTAGGGCAATAATCGGTAAGTTTGCAAACTTTTCTTGCTGATATATGAGTTGGGTCGCCTCAATGCCATTCATGACCGGCATGTGTATGTCCATTAGTACGGCATCAAAATGGTACTGTTCCAGTAAGCTTAAGGCTTCTTGGCCGTGCTGGGCGATCATGACATCACTACCAAAGAGATTCAGATGTTTTTGGATAATTCTTTGTGTCATCACATTATCTTCCACCACCAAAATAGTCGCGCCTTTTAGCTTATTTTCATGTACTGTCGTTTTTAGTACTGGCATTGGCTGATTAGTTTTACTGGTGTGTTCAATAGATTCTTTAATGGTATCAAAAGCTAAGACAAAGCTAAAAGTACT
>CAIVGC010000412.1 GCA_903905335.1 uncultured Methylococcaceae bacterium | reverse complement strand
GCGGATCTGAGAAGGTATCAAATGTAGTACGCAATTGCTTTACCACATCACTAAAGGTCAACGCATTTTTGCCAAAGGGAGCGCTCATAAACTGTTTTCATAGGAAAATTGAGCTTTCATTTTATGCTATTAGCGCCATAATGAGAATTGCTGAACGGGATGGGCTTTAAAGCCTCGTCCCGCGTAAGGTGTTACAAGCCAAGTAGTTGAAAAGAGCCACAATATCCCATAGCCGCTTGCTGAATTGCACTGGGCAATGCCTGATAAACGCGCAGCGGCACGACTGGCATGATGGTCAGTTAGGTGGTGGAGGGCAAGTCATTGCCCAGTGAGTAGGGAAATATAGGCGACAGCTATTCCGATTCTGACGCAGAGGACTAGTAACCCAGTCTACTCATCTAAGCCTAAAGGCAGCCTTATTTAATCGTCGCTCTGATATTCATCATCATCATCTACGTCATCCTCCTCCTCCTCATATTCATCGTCGTCGAATACTTGATAAGTTTCTGATTCGGTGTTATCAAAAGACTCATTTTCGAGCGTATCGTCAAATTCAGAATCGTCGTCGATATTTAATAGTAATTTTAAATAGCGATACAATAATCGAGAAGATTTGGGTGGTTTGGCAAGTTCGGTTTCTTTTTTGACATTACGTATCAATTGCCTTAGTTGCTGACTATCGGCATGAGGATGATCATTAAGTAGTTCTGTTAGGGCGGCATTGCCATCGTTAATTAATCGTGCTCTCCAGCGCTCTGCAATATGATGTTCTCTAACCGCATGGGCACTTTGGCTTTTCATGCGTGCTAGTCTTTCTAGATAGGGGTCTATATCTATTTTGTTAAGCTGCCCAGTGATAAATTTTAATAAGCGCTTTCTTGCGCTTTTATGGGGCATTCCTGAGGCTTCAGTTAGCGCTTTATGAAGAATGTCGGGTAGTTCTAGTGCTTTTAATTGCGTTGAGGGTAATTCGGCTAATTCTTGACTTAAGGCAAAAAGAACAGCCATGTCCTTTTTTATTCGGGTTTTATTGGGACGAATAGCGTAATAAACTATTTCGCCTTTGTCATTGTATTCATACTCATAATCGTAATCTTGTTCTTCACTCATTTTAATATCAAACCATTACACATAAAAATAACACTACTTTACCATAGACTCATTAATCACTTTCCATGCTTCTATCTTTTGTTCTAATTTTAATGCAGCATAGGCAGGGCTGGTTGATGGTAAATAGTGATATTTAAGGTAAACGTACTGATTATCTAGGGTTGGTAGTATCTGTAGCTTATAAAGTTTTTCGGCGAGTTTGCCATTAAAAAATACATGCTTAATGTTGGGGTGGTCGCTAAATAAGCGGTTAAAGTCGTTTGTTTTAGCAGTGGTGAAATTTATATTCGCATCTAAACTGCCTGTGCGTTGACAGTCTTGTAATACGTCCCATACGGCAATGTTATTGCGCATTAACCAATTTTTTCGACCTGAGTAGCTTTGGTCAGGATTACCCTTTAATAATGCGTTCATGATTGGCCAGAAAGCATTTCTTGGGTATCCATAGTATTGTTGGAGATTAATAGACGTAGTGCTTGGCATTGATCCTAATATCAATATTTTGGCATTAATTGAAATAATGGGTTCAAATCCTACTAAGAAAGGTTTCATTGTCGGTGTGTTAAAAAATTACTTTATTTTTATGCAGTTAAATTTGCGATAATACTTGGTCGATTTCTATTAAAGAATAGATAGTCCAGTCTTGTTTCATCAAATCCTGTGCTGCTGTTTTTTGTTGATTCGTTTTAATCATTATTTTATAGGATATCAATTAACCATGTGGTTTAAAAACCTTAGTATTTTTCGTCTTACCGAAGCTTTCACTCTAACATCAGAAGAGTTGGATCAAAAACTAGAGGCCATGGCTTTTCGGCCTTGTGGTTCTCATGAAGAATTTACCTTTGGTTGGACGCCACCCTTAGGAAAAGCCTCTCAGTCATTAGTTCATAGCACTAATGGCTATTTGATGGTCTGTGTTAAAAAAGAAGAGAGGGTGTTACCTGCATCAGTTTTAAATGAAATGCTGCAAGAGAAAATAGCGGAAAAAGAGGAGCAGCAGGCTAGAAAGCTTTCTAAGAAAGAGCGCTCTGAGCTTAAAGATGAGCTTGTTTTTGATTTATTACCTAGAGCCTTTACATTTTCACGCAAAATATACGCTTATATAGATCCACAAGGTGGTTGGTTGATTGTTAATGCGGCCTCTGCAAAAAGTGCTGAAGATCTGGTTAGTTTATTGCGGAAATCATTAGGTTCATTGCAGGCTATTCCATTAAGTACTATCGAAAAGCCGACAGCAATCATGACGCAATGGTTGCTTGATAATAAGATAGCTGATGACGTCTCTATAGAAGACGAATGTGAATTACGCTCTCCAGAGGAGGCGGGTGGCATCATTCGTTGTAAGCGTCATGACTTAGCTTTACCTGAAATCATTAATCATTTAGATACCGGTAAGGAAGTTATTAAGCTGGCAGTTAATTGGGCTGAGCGTATTTCTTTCATCATAGATGAAAATTTGTCGATTAAGCGTTTGCGGTTTTTAGATTTGATTCAGGATCAAATTGCTGATATTGATACTGATGATGAGGTTGCTCAATTTGATGTGGATTTTTCAATTATGACTGCTGAGCTGGCAACTTTGTTGCCTCGACTCATAGAGTTATTTGGTGGAGAAAATAAGGCATAAAAAAAGCCCGGCGGTTTATAGCCGCCGGGCTTTTTGTGTTCTAAAGCAAAGTTGAATTATTTCAACATTGATTTTTTGAACAGGTTGTCCAATTTGCTGTTAGTGTCTTGAGCATATTGAGCTGCACGGTTAGCTGCAAATTCTGCTGCTGCTGCTTTAGCAGCAGCGTCAGCTGCTGCGCTTTGTGCGCTTTGTGCATCAGAAGAAGCTTGTGCAACAGAAGTTTTCAAACCATCAACTTGTGATTGTAAGTTTTCGATATCTGAAGTAGATGCACAACCAACAACCAAAGTTGCAACCATGGCGATCAAAGATAATTTAATTACTTTTTTCATATTATTTTCCTTAGTCAAAGTTATTACTACAAAAAGT
>CAIVGC010000411.1 GCA_903905335.1 uncultured Methylococcaceae bacterium | reverse complement strand
CGTTTTATTTCATGGCTATAAATTATGGTCGCTGATTCTGTCTTAAGAGCTACTACTAAGCGTTCACGCAGTTGGTCTGCATGGTGATAACCTTGGGTAGAAATAATAGAGGCTGTAGATGAGCCATAAGCTAGTATATCTGGATCAGGAAAAGGCCGACAACCGTATTGATTAATACCACTAATAGCATCTAAGGCAATGCGCGCATCACCGCCCGTCGTTAAACATTGAGCGGTATCAGGCAATGTTTCTTGTGGGATATAAGTCATGCCTTCAGGGTGCGAGTAGTTGGTTTTCATTAATTATTTTTAGTAGTAAGCAGCATGTCTCGGAAGGCTTTAAATAGTTTATTCATGGGTGCTTGCTTATAAGGAAATAGTTCCACAGAATCAAGTGCGTGTACAATCATACTATTATCCACTTCAAAAATAAGTAATTGACCATCAGGCGTTTCAGCGCAATCTATACCTAGGTAATTCAAACCAATACGCTCATTAATGACTGAAAAAGCTTGCGCATGTCGAGTCGAAAAATCAGTGTCAAAAGTTGCCATAGCCGCTGCTTCTTCGGCACGTTTTTCAGCACTTTCGGCCATACCTGCATTAAGGTAATGAATCATCCAATGTTCAGAGATGGCCAGATGGCAAATAAATGCTTGCCCTTCTATTAATACGATACGATATTTTCTAAATAGCCCGTCTTGTCCTCGATAATCAATAAACCGCGAAATATAGAACTCGTTGTTTACATGTTCTTTTAAATAAAAATCTAGGGCGGTAGCCTCTTCTATTTTATCCAGACCGTGTCCGGCATGAGAATCAACGGGACGCACGATAATCGGGTAAATTCCGTCAGCAAGCACGGAATCAAGCGCTAGTTCTTGATGGGCTAGTCTTTCCAAGACTTGCCTATCTAAGCGCACAGTGCTGGGCATACTGACGCCAGGAATGTTTTGTAGACATTCACAAGCTTGATTACGTGATAATAAAGCGATGCGATCTGGCAAGTTGAGTACAGGGCAAGACCAAGAGGCAATAGCGGCATTAATAGTTTTCAACAAGGCCATATTTTGATCAGATTGTGCAATAGCCACAAATAACATGTCATGCTCTGGAAGTGCTTCTGGTGCGGGCAACGGCTGATCTTCTGTTACATAAACCAAATGCAGTAAAATATCTGAATCTTCTAAGAGAAATTCTAGTGGTGTGTTTGCCATGAAATCACCGGCACTCAGAATGGCACACACACGTATAGAGATTGATGAACGGGGTGTTGATTGAGTATAAATTTGTTGACTGGCTATTGCTTCAGATTGGACATGTAAAGCCAAGTCAGGGTTACCTCGTAATTGCAAGACCATAGCTAAGTCCATTAAAGAGTGAGCGCTAGTGTCTGTTTCGGCATTTTGGATTAATTGTGTACCTAATGGGGCTAAATCAACACCAGAAAAAGCCATGCGCATGAGTTTTGCAAGGCCGATTAACGGTGCGTTATTGTCTGTAAGAGTGGTTGTAATGCTCATTTTTTTTCTGGGGTCTTGGGTGATGTTAAGGTGTTTTCGATGCGTTGTCCGAAGGCTATTGTAGCCTTGATTAAGGCATCAATATCACGGGTCGTAGTTCTATGATTAACAATGGCTGCACGAATAGCAAGTTGGCCATGCAGAATGGTCGTTGATGGTGCTACGATGCCCGAT
>CAIVGC010000410.1 GCA_903905335.1 uncultured Methylococcaceae bacterium | reverse complement strand
CTGCATCATCGGAGTATTTGGGGTATGGGGGGTTTGTTTTATTGTCATTGCGCTATTTTAGCCGAAGTTTGCTGAGGTCACATCATGGATCATGAATTATATACACTTGCAGAGTTTGTGGGGCAAGCACTTAAAGAACAAAAAAAGAAGTTGGTAACTGCCGAATCATGTACCGGCGGTTGGATTGCTCAAGCACTGACCGATGTGCCTGGTAGTTCGCTTTGGTTTGATCGAGGTTTTGTGACGTACAGTAATGCCGCAAAAATACAAATGTTGAGTGTTAAACCCAAAACATTAGATTGCTATGGGGCGGTGAGTGTACAGACGGTAACAGAAATGGTTGCTGGTGCTTTGCTACATAGTGATGCTGATGTTGCGATAGCGGTAACCGGTATCGCAGGCCCTAGTGGAGGTACAGAAGAAAAACCAGTGGGGACTGTATATATTGCTTGGGCAAGTAAAGGCCAGGGTAGTAAGATATTGCAGCAAAATTTCTTAGGTGATAGGGAAAAAATCAGGCGACAAACGGTTATTGTGGCCCTTAAAGGCTTAGCGTTATAAAGGTATTGTTTGTTTAGTGCTTGTGGTTATAGTACTTATAGTTTTATTAGTAAATTGTTGATCGATTTAGAAGCCAAATTCTGATTCATCAAAATCATCGAACTGTTCTTTAAGTCGCTTTTTTTCCCAATAGATTTCAATTTTTCTGCGAGTATCTCTTTTGACGTCGACTTCTTCTAGGCTCTCAGACAATGAGGTAAATTCACCGCCTTCATAAATTCCATCGTCTTCAGTTTCTGGAGTGTGTGTATTATTTGTTTTAGAAGATCCTTTAGACATTTACATAGCCCTAATCGATATTAAAGATAATATTAAAATCGTAACAAAGCCCTATGTAAAGTAAAAAATAATAGTGCGAGTTAATTAAATTAAGGGATGCGGTTTAAATAGACGGCACTAAATAAGTTTTATTACGTGTATGTTAAAAAATATTAAAAGCTAATTAAGGACTTATAGTTCTTAATTATAAAAAAAGATTATGAAAGTTTTGCGAGGAGATATCCGCAATTTTAGTAAGTGATGTGCCTCGTAATTCGGCAAGATGCTCTGCCACATAACGGACATAAGTGGGGTAGTTGGTTCTACCACGAAATGGAATAGGCGCTAAATAGGGTGAGTCGGTTTCTATTAGAAATCGGTTGGCGGGTACTTTTTTTGCCACGTTTTTAATTTCTTGGGCGCTGTTGAAAGTCACTATGCCTGAAAAAGAGATATAGAAATTCAAATCTAAAGCTTTTTGGGCAAAATCCCAGTTTTCAGTAAAGCAATGAATGATCCCGCCGACTTCGCCAGCATTTTCTTCTTTTAGTATGCGTAAGGTGTCAATTTGAGCGGCGCGTGTATGGATGATTAACGGTTTTTTGAGAGCTTTAGCTGCACGTATATGAGTTCTAAAGCGTTCATGTTGCCATTCAAGATCGCCCTCGCTGCGAAAATAATCTAAGCCAGTTTCACCGATGCCGATTACTTTATTAGCCTGACCTAAAGCAATAAGTTCTTCTAAACTAGGGTCTTTACCGTCACGGACATTAGGATGTACGCCTACAGTAAGGGAGATTTGTGAAAAAGGCGTCACTAAATCAACCATTGCAGGATAAGATTCTAAATCAATTGCGATGCACAAGAGATGGTCAATTTGTTGTTCATCGGCTTCCTGCATAAAACAGGCAAAATCATCTTGATAAGGTGATAGGTCAATACGATCTAAGTGACAGTGTGAATCTATTAGCATGGTTTAGGGTTACATTGTAAAGGTTGAACGATCAGACGTCAGAGTGCCGGCCAAATAGGTTTCTATTTTGTTTCGGGCGTTACTAGTGTCATTTTTATTAAATTGTATGCCTATCCCACTGGGTCTATAGCTATCTGAGCGAGGCGGTGTGGTCCAAATAACTTTGCCATTAATAGATAATGGTTCACTTTCATCCATTAAGGTTAATGAGATAGATAGTTGTTGGCCCATTTCGTAAGATAGTGTGGTAGAAATAAATAAGCCTCCATTAATAACAAAAGGCATATAAGCGGCATACAAATCATTCTTGTCTGTAATGCTAAGATTTAAGATATTATCTGTTGAGGTGACTTTTATCATGCTTATTTCTTGAGATTAAGGTCAGCCCATGTGATTAAAATTTCTTCAAAGAGAGATTGTTTGTTAATCGTTGTCTCCAAAAGTCTTTGTCTCATCAGCAATAAATCATATAGATTATATAATCTTTTTGGTTCAATTGTTTTAGCTAATGATTGTAAAT
>CAIVGC010000409.1 GCA_903905335.1 uncultured Methylococcaceae bacterium | reverse complement strand
CTGTCAACACCATCAGCAGCAAATTGGCGAGTCAGCTCATAGGCATAGTATTTTGCTTGGTGATCAGTTATCGTAGGCTGCATAAATCCATTAACTGTTGTTTAATCCGTTATGAGATTATTTACTTAGAAATCCTCCCTAGATATTTCATTAAGGACTATAAGTCTTTAACTATAAATCCATATATTACAATAAATTAGCGTCAGTTACTACTGACGTCAAAGAAGTCTACATATTATATATAGCTCGATTTCAAGAACTTAGTTAGCAAGCAATCACTTTATAGTCGCAAATAACTGCTGACGAAACAAAAACGCTACATTAACCAGCGCAATCATCACTGGCACTTCTATCAAGGGTCCTATCACTGCTGCAAAGGCAGCACCACTATCAATACCAAACACCGCGATGGCTACGGCGATCGCTAACTCGAAATTATTACTGGCTGCAGTAAAAGCTAATGTGGTGGTCTTGCCATAATCAGCACCCACTGCTTTGCCCATGGCGAAACTAAGCAAAAACATCACCACAAAATAAATCAACATCGGTATGGCGATACGCACTACGTCCATGGGCAATTGCACAATCAATTGGCCTTTTAAAGAAAACATCACCACAATGGTAAACAACAAAGCAATAAGCGTTAATGGACTAATTTTAGGAATGAAAACTTGCTGATACCAGTCTTTGCTTTTAGCACGAATGAGCAGGAAGCGCGTCAGAAATCCGGCCATAAACGGAATACCTAAATAGATAAACACGCTTTGAGCAATATCAACAATGCTGATAGCTACGCTGTGACCTTGCAAGCCTAAAAAAGGTGGCAAAACGGTAATAAATACCCAAGCATAGACACTGTAAAACAAGACTTGGAACACACTGTTAAAAGCGACTAAACCAGCGGCATATTCATTATCGCCCTGAGCCAATTCGTTCCAAACGATGACCATAGCAATACATCTAGCCAGGCCAATCAAAATTAGGCCCGTCATATATTCAGGATAATCACGCAGAAAAATAATCGCCAAGGCAAACATTAACACCGGACCGATTAGCCAATTCTGTACTAAAGACACGCCTAATAACTTGCCATTACGAAACACTGCACCCAGTTCCTCATAATGCACTTTGGCTAAGGGCGGATACATCATTAACACTAAACCAATAGCAATCGGGATATTGGTCGTGCCCAGCGAAACCTTAGTATTTAAGTCACTCACTTCAACAGGAAAGACATAGCCTAAGCTGACACCAATGGCCATGGCTAAGAAAATCCATAATGTTAGATAACGATCTAAAAAAGATAAGTGTGCTTTTGAATAGCGATCTATGTTCATAACTCCCTCCTAATTAATGACTATCTACAGACAATTCTAGTAAGCGCTCTACACCCACAGGTTCTTCTTTAAGTAAGGGCACGACCGCATATCGGTGCGCATGAATAGTCGCCACCCTTTCAATTTCATGTAGTTCATTATCGGCACGCTGCCGTAATAAACGTGAATGTACCGTTGTTGCCGCAATACTATTGTTGATCACCCAAGCCCAAGGCTCAATTCCTGCCCTGCGTAAATCCACTTGCAGGTTGGCAGCTTCAAGCACCGGCGTCGTTTCTGCAAGGGTTACCAGCAACACTTTAGTTTGCTTAGCATCTTGTAGTTGCATCATCGGCGTCAGATAATGAACGCCCGAACCCGCCATTTGCCGACTCATTTCGCGGTGATAAGCACCGGTAGCATCAAGCAACAGCAAAGTATGGCCTGTCGGTGCCGTGTCCATAACGACAAATTTTTTGCCTGCTTCACGGATAACGCGTGAGAAAGCTTGAAACACCGCAATTTCTTCGGTGCATGGCGAGCGTAAGTCTTCTTCCAGCAGCGCTAGCCCCTTGGCATCGAGATTCGCAGCTTTTGCTTCTAATACTTGTAGACGATAGCGCTCAGTTTCCACGTGAGGATCAATACGGCTTACCATCAAATTATCTAAGGCTCCATTCAGTGTTTCGCTCAAATGAGCAGCAGGGTCTGACGTTGTCAGATGTACCAGCAAACCTCGCTGAGCAAGTTCCACCGCAATAGCCGCCGCCAATGTGGTTTTACCCACACCGCCTTTACCCATTAGCATGACCAAGCCATGGCCGTCATTGGCAATCGCATCAACTAGCTTTGAAAGACTGGGAGCCTGAATGGCTTTGGTGACCACCTTATCATCACCTATGATCGGCGTGGCGATGAGCAGCAAGTGCCGAAGGGCTTCCAGTCCAACCAGATTAAACGGTTTAAGCTCGATAAAATCACAAGGTAAGGCTTTAAGTACTTCAGGTATTGTTTTCAGTGCCTGTTGTTCACGTTGACAAATGGCTGCGGCCAGGGAGTCTTGTGCTGCTTCAACGATAGGTAATATACCGTTAACCACCAGATATTGTTGGGATAAGCCAATGGCCGCCAGTTCCTCATGGGTACGTGCAACTTCTCGCAAAGTCGCCAATTGAGCACGAGCCACCAAAATCAAACGACTACGCAGGGGATCGGCCAAGGCCTCTACCGCTGCTTTATATTGACTACGCTGCTTTTCCAGACCCGCTAAAGGCCCAAGACAAGAGGCATCACCTTTACCTTTATCAAGGAAGCCACTCCAAGCACCTGGCAATTGCAATAGCCGGATAGTATGACCGGTCGGAGCTGTGTCAAAAATGATATGCTGATAACCCGCAGTTAATGCAGAATCGGTTAATAATGCCGTAAATTCGTCAAACGCAGCGATCTCTGTAGTACAAGCACCCGATAACTGCTCTTCAATACTTTTTACGACCGCGTCTGGCAACACGCCACGCACAGGACCTACGATGCGATCACGATAAGCTTGCGCCGCCGCTTGTGGATCGATTTCCAATGCGGCTAAACCCGGTACAGTAGGAATAGAGGTGATCTGGTTACCAATAGTTATACCAAACACCTGAGCTACATTCGATGCAGGATCAGTACTCACCAGTAGTACTTGATAGCCTGCCTCCGCTAACCTTATCGCTGTGGCACTAGCAATTGAAGTCTTGCCTACGCCACCTTTACCGGTAAAAAACAAAAACCGTGGTGGTTGCTCAAGAAATTTGTAGTCACTCATTAATATCGCTCATCAATAGTTTAACAACTGCTGCCACTACAGCAGCTGGACTTGACCTTGTCTTCAATTAAAGTAATGGCACACCAGCGAGCCAGTTCGGCACGATTCGGATAACGCCCGGCCAAAGCCACCTCACCATCAATTAAAATCAACGGTAAAGCTTCGGCACCAGAACGCTCCAGAAAGCTTTTTACTACAGCGTTTTCAGCAAACACCAAAGGTTGTTGGGCCAAATTGAATCGCTGAATGTCAGCCCCATTTTGCTTAGCCCAATCCACATCAGCAGAAAACCCAACTAACTGTTGATCAACTTCCACGCCACATACACCGGTACTGCAACATAACGCAGGGTCAAACACTTGAATCGTTGTCATAATAGAATGCCTTATCAATTAAGGTAATAGGATGCCAATACGATCCAGTTCGGCTTTGAGCCTTGCAGGATCATTTTGTAATTCAGCTAGTGGCAGCGCCAAAAATTGCTCAATACGATGGCGGAGTATCTTATAAGCCGTCATAAAAGCGGCATTAATTTCTTCTGCACTGCCTACTGCATGAGCCGGATCTTCTACACCCCAATGGCTACGCATAACAGGGCCTAAATAAGCAGGACAAATTTCATTAGCCGCATTACCGCAAACACTCAGAACGATATCAGGCGTAATCGGCAGATCATTCCAAGATTTACTGAAATAACCTTCAGTAGAAATGCCTTGCTGCTCAAGCAGAGCCAGCGCACCGGCATTTAGTCTACCTAGAGGCTTGCTACCAGCACTAATG
Organism: uncultured Methylococcaceae bacterium; assembly: GCA_903905335.1. Lineage (GTDB taxonomy): Bacteria > Pseudomonadota > Gammaproteobacteria > Methylococcales > Methylomonadaceae > Methylobacter_C. Next base: position 782 of record CAIVGC010000409.1, on the reverse strand, counting down.
GCATGCCATCCTTCTGGAGCAAGATGATTGAAAATGGCTTCGCCAATCAGAGATCGGCAAGAATTACCTGTGCAAAGAAATAGTACATTCATAAGAAATCACTCAGTAAATGGAAAGAAATCAATCCGACTCACAGCAAATCGATGTTTTACTGGCATCGAAACATTGTTCAGGATCAGCCGTGCAACATTCAGCGGTTAAATAATCAATAAGCGATTGCATCAAGGTAAGATGAGCACGATAACGCTGGTAACGTCCTTCTTGGATGACATTGATTAAACCCGCATGGGTCATGGCTTTGAGATGAAAAGATAAGTTGTTCGGCGGCAGATCCAAAAGAGCAGCAATCTCACCCGCAACTAAACCAGTAGGCGCGTGCTTAACCAGCAAGCGAAATACGTCTAAGCGAATGCCAGAAGCTAGGGATTCAAAAATTTTTTTTGCCTGTAGTTTATCCATAGATCAACTATACAACAGTATTTGAATTATTGAAACATAGCAATTGTAACTTTCTAAGCTGCGTCATCGAAAAATTAGGCTACCAATTTAAGACGGGACACTAGCTTAATCGTTCAGTTTTAGGCAGGGTTCTTCTAAGCACAGACAAAGGACGAAAGGCGAAAGGTTAAGTCTAGTATTTGTCACGCCTTAAGTTGCTAGCCTCCTAGACTTAGCCTTTCGCCTTGAGCCTTTCGTCTGCGCTGAAGCTGTCCCGCTTTAAGTTGGTAGCCAAAAATGTGTATAAAAAAAACGGCCGTTGATTACGTTGTGCTTTTCAGCCT
>CAIVGC010000408.1 GCA_903905335.1 uncultured Methylococcaceae bacterium | reverse complement strand
GCTATTAGGAGCAATAGCTGTTGTTCTTGATAAGGACTTACTGGCATTATCGCTGTCAGCACTGGTCTACCATATGTCAGCGTACCGGTTTTATCAAAAATTGCCGTGCGACAAGTGCCTATGGTTTCTAAAATAGCGGGGTTTTTAATGATGATTTCTCGACGCGCAGCCAAGGAAATAGAACTGATGATAGTCACGGGGATGCCAATTAACAAAGGACATGGCGTTGCGACCACCAACACCGCTAAGAACCTGACTACATCACCACTAATAGCCCAAGCCGTTAAAGCTAAGATCACCGCTATAGGTGTGTATAACGCACCCAGTTGATCGCCTAAGCGTCTAATATTAGGGCGATACTGTTCTGAGGAACGCATCACAGTCATGATTTTTGCATAACGCGAATCGATAGCTAATTTATCCGCGCGTATGGTTAAGGCAGCATCGCCATTAATAGCACCGGATATCACCTGAGATCCTATCGTTTTTGACATGCTATAGGGTTCGCCGGTTAAAAAAGACTCATCCATAGTCCCAGAGCCCTCAACGACTGTGCCATCAACTGGGCAAATTTCATGCGGTAATATCAATAAAATATCACCAACAGTAACCTGCTCTGTCGCTATATCAATGAGTTGATCATCTAGCTTTCGATGAGCGATAGACGGCATACGCTTTGCCAATGCATCTAGTACAGAAGAGGCTTTACGTACCGCATAGCTTTCTAGTGCTACACCACTAGACAGCATTAACACCACTAAGCTGCCGGCTAGATATTCATGTAACAACAGCGAGGTGACTATAGATAGGCCGGCTAGTAAGTCGGCACCAAAATCACCTAGACAGACTCTTATAGTCATTTTATAAAGTAATGGCAGACCGCATAAGATCAACACAGCCAACAAAGGTAGCTGCATTAAACTAAATGAAAAATGTAGCTCGCCTTGATAAAGTCTAGCAAGCGCTGAGCTTAAATCACCTTGTAGTGATAGCCTATAGACTTCATGACCTTGATTCAAAGCAAGCAGCAGTAAATAGCTACTGATACCTATCAAGCTCAAGAGCATAATGATGTTTTCTGAACGTGCGGGACTCGCTGATTTTGATGTATTCATTTGTAAAGTTTAACCTTAGCAATAGCATTTCAACTCGAAGAGTCACAGCTCACAGTTAAGTCATCTGTGGGTTTGGAGTAAAACTGCTTTAGCTGTTTTACAAAGCAATAGCTGAAGCTCAGCACTCCAAGTTTTGTACTGTTTTAATTTAAAATACGCAATCGTTTATGACTCAAGAGAGCTTTGTAGGCGTAAAATCAGGCAATTATCAACGTCTTCACTATAAAAATCAGCGCTAATCCATAAATCAGCCACCGCAGCTAGTTGCCCACCTAAGTATATCAGCGGCATAGTTTCTCGCTCCCATGTCGGAATGTCGGCCTCTTGAAATAACTTTTTCAGAGTGTGGTGTCCGCTACGTCCTGGCAGTCTTATTTTCTCACCGCCTTGTCGCGCGCAGACTTTAATAGTGGATTTCTGCCATAAAGCACTATTAATACCCCTTGAAGACGGCACGCAAGTCAACGTCGTCTGATTGCTCAAGCCGATTGATAACTGATCGGTAGGCCAATCTACCATTGCCAATTGAGCCGTAACCAAAACAGGCAAACAATATAATTTATCGCGATAACGCCTTACACAATTATGCTGTCTTGCTACGATGGGGTCACTATCTAGCCTAGCGCATAATAGCTCAGATTGCACCCTTGCAATAAAGGCTGATGAGGGCATTTTTAACTTAAGGCCTTGAAACCAGTGCCGGATGATCAGAGCTTGTTCATATATTGGGTAAGTCGTTAACTGACTAATAATAAGGGTTTTGTCATCCTTATTAAAAACTTGCAAAAACAATTGTTCAGAAACGGCTGATATAACGACTTGAGCATCGGCACAATGACGCGCTGATCTTGCCACAGTTTTATCGCAAGCCGGCCAACGTTGCTTTAACAGCGGCAGTATGGCGTTACGCAGATAATTACGATCATAGTCATCACTTTGATTACTGGGATCTTCTACCCAGTTTAAACCGTGAACTTGTGCATAAGCATCAATAGACGATTTTGAAATATCAAGTAACGGCCTTAATAAGCGACCTAGCCCAAAAACCGTGCTTTCTGGCATCGCTGATAAACCACGTAACCCACTGCCTCTGAGTAATTGTAAGAACACTGTCTCTAATTGATCGTCTCTATGCTGGGCAACCAATAGCACATCATCGCTAGTCATTAAGGTCTTAAATGCTGTGTAACGCGCATTTCTGGCGGCTTCTTCGGGACTTTCTCCAAGCGCAGGCTTAGCATCTACGCGTAACACCTGACAATGAACGCCTAATTGGCTTGCCGTTTTCTGGCAATGCTCTGCCCAATCGTCAGCCGCTAACTGTAAACCATGATGTACATAAACAGCGGTAATTAACGGCTTAAGTTTAGGATGCGCTGCACATAAATGCAGTAACACATGCGAATCAACGCCACCACTGTAGCCTATATAAATGTGCTTAGGCTGATTACAGTGACTTAATGCTGATTCTATGAGTTGCGAGGAAAGTCGTTCAGTCATGTCTTAGATGTTGATAGGAGATAAAGCATATAGTCGGGTTGAAATTAACCCGACTCACTCGTTAGCCGCTATTTTTTAAATAAGCCAATAATAACCGGCCAAACATGTTGCAACCATAGATCGATCATCAATACTGCAATGGGTTTAGATTTGCTAGGTATGGTCTTTGCGCATACCCATAACTTATCAACAGCAGAGGCCTCAGTGCTATCCCGCCATTTTAAATAACGAGAATCTAGGCCGTTAATGAAAACAGGTGTAAACAGCCACATTTCTAATAGCGAAGTCGCCCACATAAAGATAAACGAAACCGCCATACCCATACCGGCTAAAATAACCAACCAAGCAAACATCGGATGAATTTTTGTGAGCCACCATGACAGAATGTCCGCCACCAGAAATACATAAGGCATGCCTATGGCAATACATTTATATTGATTGGTCGTGGTTTCCGAAAAACTAAATATAAGCCCGACAAACATAAAGATAAAACTGATGCCAAACATATGTACATGAGAAACCCGTGTCAATGATGCAAAAGTAGCCCCTGTATCCTGAGCGGTATAAGCACTTAAGCCCTTAAGCGAAGTGAAGTCAGGCAAACCAGAAGCTTCTTTGTTATGACACATCACGCAACGTGTTTGGATTATTTTTTCTATACCGTCCTCTTTGTATTCATCAGCATCGGCACCTGATCTAACCCATTCCATCAGCTTAAAACGCTCTTGTTCTGGAGCATTTTCCTTCATAGAGCCGTTAAGTTTTTGCTCCAAAACGGTACCTGAACGGTTGCCATAATAACTGTAAACAATATCATCAACTGATAAGCCAAACTTTCCATCGGCCATACCGTGAGTAAATAAGATTTGAATAAGTGCAAACATATAACCTATGCCCACAGTACAAAGATAACCAGTGAATAAGACTTTGATCGGAGGAGTCAGCTCTTTTAAAACAATAGGGTTTTGAGTCATAGTCTATAGGGTTTCGTTAGGGTTTATCGGTACGTAGACTTTATTTTGATGTCTACAGGGTAGATGGTTCGGTGACACTCTATAGCTTTAAAAATACTCTACACAAATGACCTATTGATGACAGACAGAAGCTCTGGCTTACAAACTTTGCAATAAAACCCGAAAATCATCCGCATTGCAAAATAATTGTGTTACATTCATTGATCGCTCAGTGTTTAGTTTACATTATTTCCTGTTTTTAGTAAGCACCCTCATTTATTAGTCCGCACTTAGCTTATATACACTCGTTTTATTTTTTTAGAGGTTTTTAATGACATTCGCAAAACTCGGCTTAACTGATGAGCTTCTCAAAGCCGTTGCCGATCAAGGTTATACCCAACCCACTCCCGTACAAGAAAAGGCCATACCGCTCATTTTAGCAGGTCGTGATGTTTTGGCCGGCGCCCAAACCGGAACAGGGAAAACGGCCAGCTTTACTTTGCCATTATTGCAACGTTTGGCAGCAAACAGTGACCCTCATCAGAAACCACGCCGTGTTCGTGCCCTAATATTAGTGCCTACACGTGAACTTGCCGCCCAAGTTTATGAAAGTGTCTTAAGCTACGGCAAATATTTATCCTTGCAAGTAGAACCTATAGTCGGTGGCGCCAGTGTTGGCATACAAACCCGTCAATTACGTAGAGGCTGTGACATTATCGTCGCAACGCCGGGGCGTTTAATCGATCATATTAAGCAACGTAATGTAAGTCTGGCTAATATAGAAATGTTAGTTTTAGATGAGGCTGACCGTATGTTGGACATGGGCTTTATGCCTGATGTTAAGCAAATCATGGCGCTTTTGCCTAAACAACGCCAAACCCTATTATTTTCAGCAACGGTACCCAATGCCATTAAAGCCTTAGTAGCATCCGCATTAAATAACCCAGTTGAAGTTGAAGTCGCTAAACAAAACGCCACCGCTGAGAATGTATCGGAATTAGTTTACGGTATAGGCCGTGAATATAAACGCGAACTACTCTCTTATTTAATAGGCAGCAATAATTGGAAACAAGTGCTGGTTTTTGTACGCACCAAACATGGCGCTGACCGCCTAGAAAAGCAACTTATTGAAGATGGCATCCGTTCCGTGGCCTTACATGGCGATAAAACCCAAGGCGCTAGAAATAAAGCCTTAGAATATTTTAAAACAGGCAAAGTATCGGTATTAGTGGCAACGGATATCGCGGCGCGCGGCTTAGATATTGAAGACTTACCGCATGTCATCAATTACGACGTGCCACAAGTCCCAGAAGATTATATACACCGTATCGGTCGTACCGGTCGCGCCGGCTCTAGTGGTGTTGCCATTTCTTTGGTCTGCCCTGAAGAAGCCTGGATGTTGATAGAAATTGAAAAGTTATTAAAACGCCAAATTCCACGTATTGAAGATACAGGTTATGAACCGGTCTCCTTAAAAGTCATCGATGCGCCTAAGAAGCATGCCGCTCATAAAACCACAGGTAAAAAAGATCTTCGCCATACTAAAAAGCCGGCGGCCAAAGCAACTACGCGCACGGAAAAGCCAAGACCCGGCGATAAAAGCAATCGATCTAAAGCAAAAAAAGGCCCGCGATAATCAATGCTTAATCATTGTGAAATATCGTGAAATAATAGCTCGACTCACGATATTTTTACTTTAACCTTAATCAGCTGAACAAACATCATGGCACAATACATTTATTCAATGAATCGGGTCGGCAAGATTGTACCGCCCAAAAAATATATCCTTAAAGATATCTCACTGTCTTTCTTTCCCGGCGCCAAAATAGGTGTTTTGGGCTTAAACGGTTCAGGAAAATCAACGCTATTACGTATTATGGCGGGTCTCGACAAAGAAATTGAAGGCGAAGCTATTCCGCAAAAAGGCATCAATATTGGTTATTTGCCTCAAGAACCACAATTAGATCCAAATAAAACCGTACGCGGTAATGTTGAAGAAGCCGTCGCTGAAGTTAAAGATGCTTTAGCTCAACTCGATGCTGTGTATGCCGCTTATGCTGATCCTGATGCCGATTTTGATAAATTGGCGGCTGATCAAGCGCGTCTTGAAGACATCATCAATGCTTGTGACGGTCATAATTTAGATCGCAGACTCGAAGTAGCAGCAGATGCCCTGCGCCTACCTGACTGGGATGCTGATGTTACTAAATTATCGGGTGGTGAAAAACGCCGCGTGGCCTTATGCCGATTGTTATTATCTAACCCAGATATGTTGTTGCTGGATGAACCTACCAACCATTTAGATGCTGAATCAGTGGCTTGGTTAGAACGCTTTTTGCATGATTATCCAGGTACTGTGGTTGCAGTCACCCATGATCGTTATTTCTTAGATAATGTGGCCGGTTGGATATTGGAGCTAGACAGAGGCTCTGGCATACCTTGGGAAGGCAATTACTCTAGCTGGCTAGAGCAAAAAGGCAATCGTTTGTTGCAAGAAGAAAAGCAAGAGTCTTCTCGCCAAAAAGCCATGAAAGAAGAATTAGAATGGGTGCGCTCTAATCCCAAAGGCCGTCACGCTAAAAGTAAAGCACGTTTAGCCCGTTTTGATGAGCTAGCGTCTTCTGATGTACAAAAACGCAATGAAACTCAAGAAATTTATATACCACCAGGACCTCGTTTGGGTGATGTGGTAATTGAAGCTGAGAACATTAGCAAAGCTTTTGGCGACAAGTTGCTGGTTAATGATTTAACCTTCAAATTACCACCCGGTGGTATCGTTGGTATTATCGGCCCTAACGGCGCAGGTAAAACCACACTATTCCGTATGATGGCAGGACTTGAACAACCAGACTCAGGCACCTTAACCTTAGGACAAACCGTTGAACTGGCCTATGTAGATCAGTTACGCGACGACCTTGATCCCAAGAAAACTGTCTTTGAAGAAATTTCTGATGGCCTAGATTTAATCACAGTCGGAAAATATGAAACACCATCACGCGCTTATGTAGGCCGCTTTAATTTTAAAGGCGCAGATCAAGGCAAGCGTATTGGTGATTTGTCCGGTGGTGAACGCAATCGCGTGCATATGGCTAAGTTATTAAAATCGGGCGGCAATGTCCTGTTACTCGATGAACCTACCAATGATTTAGATGTTGAAACCTTACGCGCCTTAGAAGATGCCTTACTGGCATTTCCTGGTTGCGCGGTGGTTATTTCCCATGACCGTTGGTTTTTGGACAGAATCGCAACTCACATCTTAGCTTTTGAAGGTGATAGCCAAGTCGTTTGGTTTGAAGGCAATTACGAAGATTATGAAGCTGATCGTCATCGTCGATTAGGTAGTGATGCTGATACGCCACATCGTTTAAAGTACAAAAAATTATCTTAATTAATAAGACATTGATGTCTTAAAGAAGACACACTCGCCTTATAAGCGTCATATTCTATGTAACTTATAGGCTACCCACTTAACACGAGACATAGCGCTTGCGTAGCTGTTACAGTAGGTTGGGCTAAGGCTCTATCGTTAACCCAACTTTGATGCCGAGAATTAGTTGGGTTGCGAAAAGCATGCAGCCCAACCTTCACCGCCGCTTGTCCCGTTTTAAGTGAGTAGCAAACTTATAAGGCTTTTGCTGTATTCATCTTTTTAAACTAGTCTACCCGCCAATGTCTGCACCTGCTAAAACTCATATCACTTATTTGGATTCCATCAGGGGTCTTGCCGCTTTTACGGTCATTAATGACCACTTTGTCACCGCTTATGATTTGCCTTGTGTAGATAGCTTTTGTAAGTACATCTTAGATTATTCTCCGCTGCATATATGGTGGGATGGTAGCGC
>CAIVGC010000407.1 GCA_903905335.1 uncultured Methylococcaceae bacterium | reverse complement strand
CGGTAACTGAATCGCCTATCATTAACAGTGTTTTTTTATTTACCAACATATTACTGCCCACTATTTATTGATTATCGTGATAATTGGATTTTTGTATAAAAATATCAACAATACAAATTGGAATCCGCTTTCAAACTGACCGCCTCGCACCAAGCGAAAGCTAACAGTTAGTACGGGTCGAGTTTCACCGCTATCCTGAGACAAGCAACAACTCACGCTGCCACCTTCTCTGGCTGATATATAGCGCCACTCACGGCTAACCCAGCCGTTTTTATATTGATGGCTGCGCTCAAATCCCTATCAAGAGACAATCCGCAGTCACACGCATAAACTCTTTCGCTCAATTTCATCGGCTTAATTGCGCCACATGAACGGCAAGTTTTGGTACTCGGTATCCAGCGGCTAATTTTAACCACTTTCTTTCCATACCATTGCGACTTGTATTCAATCTGTCGATTTAACTCGAATATGCCCACATCAGCCACCGCCTTTGATAACTTGCGGTTTTTCAGCATACCGGCAACATTTAAATCCTCAACACAGATGACATCTTCTTCACTCACGAGTTTCGTCGTGAGTTTATGCAAGAAATCTTTCCGAGAGTTGGTTATTGTCTCGTGAAGCCTCGCCACTACAAGCCGTTGCTTATGCTATCCGTTACTATACTCCGACTGGTCAATTTTGCGGAAAATACAGAGGGGGTATAATACCCAGATTTAACCGCAAAATCTGACATGCTAAAGATCGATTTTACCGAAAAAGCCATTAATGATGTGTATCAACAATTCATGGAGCATCCTTCTGGACTGACCAAGAAAAAACTGCATGTCGTATATCTTAAAGCCCTGGGCTTAGCGCATAACGAAATCGAGCGAGTTGCCCGCACCAGCGCTGACAGCGTGACGCGTTACCTAAAAGAATATGCTGAGGGCGGCTTGGCTTCAATGGGTGTATCGCACACGCATCGTCCGATCAGTTCATTGCAGCCTTATCTTGAGCAAATAAAGTCGCACTTTCTAAAACAGCCCCCTCATACAGTCTCCGAGGCAGCTCATGAAATCGAGATACTGACTGGAATCAAGATAGGTCCCAGCGCTTGTCGCGACTTTATGCGCAAGCGCCTGGGTATGAAGTTCCGAAAAATGGGCGTTATTCCTGCAAAGGCCGACCCGAAAAAGCAGGCAGAGTTCTTGAACAATGAACTTGAACCCGCACTGGAAGAAGAAAAACAAGGAAAGCGCAAAGTCTTCTTCGTCGATGCTGCACATTTTGTAATGGGGGCTTTTTTGGGAATGCTTTGGTGTTTTGAGCGGCTATTCCTCAAGTCATCCAGCGGACGCAAACGGTACAATGTCCTGGGAGCCTTTAGCGTAAGTGGCACCGATTTGGTTACCGTCACCAATGAGGCCTACATTAACTCTGACACGATTGTAGATCTACTCTTCAAGCTCAAGCAAGAATATCCAGACATTCCCTTAACACTCATTATGGACAACGCGCGTTACCAAAGGTGCATCAAGGTGACCGAACAAGCGGAGGCGCTGGGTATCCACATTCTTTTTCTGCCGCCTTACTCGCCTAACTTGAACTTGATTGAGCGCCTGTGGAAGTTCACTAAAAAGAAGTGTCTCTATAATCGGTATCACGAGACATTTTCCGATTTCAAGCAAGCCATCAACGACTGCCTTGATAAGGTGAAATCTGAGTTTAAGGAGCAAGTAAAATCGCTTTTAAATCCAAAATTCCAGCTATTTGAGAAATCCGCAGTCGTTACCGCGTAAGGTATACTTGATTTTGTCCTGCCCAATTTCTATTTTCATATAACAACTACTTACGCCATATTAAGACAAAGTGGCGTAGATATTGGCAAGACCGATTATACTGGGGTTTATTAACGCATCACGAACATTCTTTACATTAATGGCATGTTACAAAATAATGTTTGAATTTTAAATTCGCTTCATTTAAGCGCACAGCTATTGATTTTTGAATCTATTTAAGTGTATCCGGACTAAAAATTAGTAGAT
>CAIVGC010000406.1 GCA_903905335.1 uncultured Methylococcaceae bacterium | reverse complement strand
ATGTCACCGGCCTTTTACTGTTTATAATAATTCACAGTAGAAATAATTCATGACGAAAAGGTCTGGAAGCGATATGTCCTACTCTTTTACCGAAAAAAAGCGTATTCGAAATAACTTTGGGAAAAGTACTGAAGTACTTGAAGTTCCCTATCTCCTTGCAACTCAAATTAATTCATATGCAGGATTTTTGCAAACTGGAGTATCACCCGAAAAACGTATTGATAGCGGTTTACATGCTGCTTTCTCTAGTGTTTTCCCTATTGAGAGTCATTCCGGCTACGCAGTTCTGGAATATGTAAGATATAGATTAGGTGAGCCTACTTTTGATGTAAGAGAGTGTCAGCAAAGGGGTGCAACTTACGCTGCTCCATTGCGTGTTTTAGTGCGCTTAGTTATCTATGATAAAGAAGCGGCCGCTAATGCAAAAGTGGTTAAGGATATCCGCGAGCAAGAAGTTTATATGGGGGAATTGCCCCTTATGACGGATAACGGTACTTTCGTTATTAATGGTACTGAACGCGTCATCGTATCGCAATTACATCGTTCACCCGGTGTATTTTTTGACCATGACAAAGGTAAAACTCATTCGTCTGGAAAGCTACTTTTTAATGCCAGAGTAATTCCATATCGTGGTTCTTGGCTAGATTTTGAATTTGATCATAAAGACTGTGTATTTGTACGTATAGATCGTAGAAGAAAAATACCAGCAACAATTTTACTCAGAGGTTTGGGTTACGATAATGAAGATATGATTAATATTTTCTTCGAAACCAATGAATTTACCTTGAGTGCACAAAAGTGTTTGTTCCACATTATTCCTGAAAGAATGCGTGGTGAAATTGCAGCATTTGATATTAAACATAATGACCAGATTCTAGTAGAAGAAGGCAGAAGAATTACAGCCAAGCATATTCGTGAAATGAATAAAGCTGGCTTGACTGAGGTTGAGGTTCCTATGGAATATCTCTCAGGTAAAGTTCTAGGTCATAATGTAATTGATACAGAAACAGGTGAGCTTATTGCTCACGTAAATGATGAGCTGACTCAGCCTCTAATTGAACGTTTCATAGAAAGCGGCATTACAGAAATTAAAACATTATTTGTTAACGACCTAGACAATGGTCCGTATATGAGTAATGCCATGAGGCTGGATACGACCACTAATGCACTAGAAGCGTTGGTTGAAATATATCGTATGATGCGCCCTGGCGAGCCTCCAACAAAAGAATCAGCTGAAAATCTGTTTCAAAATTTATTCTTTACCGACGAAAGATATGATTTATCAACCGTAGGTAGAATGAAGTTTAATCGCCGCTTAGGACGAGAAGAAGTAACGGGTTCTGGTACTTTAAATAAAGACGATATTATTGCAGTTCTTAAAGAGCTAATCGCTATTCGTAATGGCAATGGCACCGTTGATGATATTGACCATTTAGGTAACAGACGCGTACGCTCTGTTGGTGAAATGATTGAAAATCAATTTCGTGTCGGTCTAGTAAGAGTTGAGCGTGCGGTTAAAGAGCGTCTAACATTGGCTGATTCTGAAGGTTTGATGCCTCAAGAAATCATTAATGCTAAGCCTGTGTCAGCAGCAGTAAAAGAATTCTTTGGTTCTAGTCAGTTATCGCAATTTATGGATCAGAATAATCCATTGTCGCAAGTGACTCATAAACGTCGTGTTTCGGCTTTAGGGCCAGGCGGATTAGCAAGAGAACGCGCTGGTTTTGAAGTGCGTGACGTACATGCAACACATTATGGTCGCGTATGTCCTATTGAAACACCTGAAGGCCCTAACATTGGTTTAATAAACTCTTTGTCAGTATATGCTAGAACTAATGGCTATGGCTTTTTAGAAACGCCTTACCGTAAAGTTATAAACGGATTAGTCACTGATGAAGTTGATTATTTATCAGCGATTGAAGAAGGTGAATTCGTCATTGCTCAGGCCAGTGTGGCTGTAGATGAAAATGGTAAGCTTGTTGATGGCTTAGTTTCATGTCGCCATAAAGATGAATTTGCTTTAGCTATGTCTGATACTGTGCAGTATATGGATGTATCTTCTAAGCAGATTGTATCTGTTGCAGCCTCTATTATTCCATTTCTAGAACATGATGATGCTAACCGTGCCTTGATGGGCTCAAACATGCAGCGCCAGGCTGTTCCTACTTTGAGAGCTGAAAAGCCCTTAGTTGGTACGGGTATGGAAAGAACGGTTGCTAAGGATTCAGGCGTAACTGTAGTTGCTGCGCGTGGTGGAAAAATTGAAGCTGTTGATGCGGCTAGAATCGTGGTTCGCGTTAATGATACTGAAACCGAAACGGGTGAGCCTGGTGTAGATATTTATAATCTAATCAAGTACACGCGTTCTAATCAAAATACCTGTATTAATCAGAAGCCTCTTGTACGTCCGGGCGACTTGGTTAATGCTGGTGACATTATGGCTGATGGTCCTTCCACCGATATGGGTGAGTTGGCTTTAGGTCAGAATATGTTGGTGGCATTTATGCCATGGAATGGATATAACTATGAAGATTCTATTTTAGTATCCGAGCGCGTAGTTAAAGAAGATCGTTTTACTACCATACATATAGAAGAAAAAACTTGTGTTGCGCGTGATACCAAGCACAGTCCAGAAGAAATCACCGCTGATATTCCTAATGTCAGTGAAGAAGCTTTATCAAAACTTGATGAGTCAGGCATAGTTTATGTCGGTGCTGAAGTTAAGGGTGGCGATATTCTGGTAGGTAAAGTAACGCCTAAAGGCGAAACGCAGTTAACACCAGAAGAAAAATTACTACGTGCTATTTTCGGTGAAAAGGCAGCGGACGTAAAAGATACCTCCTTAAGAGTGCCTGGTAGTATTGAAGGCACAGTTATTGATGTTCAAGTGTTTACTCGCGACGGCGTCAAGAAAGATAAGCGAGCGCTTGATATTGAGCAAGAAGAAATCAAACGTTATAGAAAAGACTTAGATGATCAGCTTAAGATTTTAGAAGAAGATATTTTTGAGCGTGTTGCTAGAATGTTGATCGGCAAAGTCGCGCAATCAGGTCCTAGTGCGCTTAAAGCAGGTACAGAAATAAACCAAATTTATTTGGACGGCTTAAGACATTCAGAATGGCTTAAGATCAAAATGAAAGACGAGGATATAAATCTTCAACTTGAAACCGTCGTACTTCAGATTGAGCAGCAGCGTAAAGATTTTGATGAAAAGTATGAAATCAAGCGTAAAAAAATCACTATGGGTGATGATTTAGCACCTGGTGTCTTGAAAATGGTCAAAGTATATTTGGCGGTTAAGAGGCGCATACAACCGGGTGATAAAATGGCTGGTCGTCATGGAAATAAGGGTGTTATTTCTATGATTCGTCCGATTGAAGATATGCCGTTTACAGCAGATGGTAATCCAGTGGATATCGTATTAAATCCATTAGGTGTACCTTCGCGTATGAACGTAGGTCAGGTGCTTGAAACGCATTTGGGTTGGGCTGCCAAGGGCTTAGGTATCAAGATTGGTAAAATGCTGGAAGCTCAGTATGATCAAGAAAAAGCCAAAGTTACTGCTATCAGAGAGTATTTAGATAAAATCTATAATAGTAGTGGCCGTAAAGAAGATCTTGATTCGTTTACTGATAGCGAAATTCTAGAAATGGCAGCTAATCTGGTATCAGGCGTACCTATGGCTTCACCAGTATTTGACGGCGCTAGCGAAGATGAAATACGAGCTATGCTAAGGTTGGCTGATTTACCAGAACATGGCCAAGTCACCTTATATGATGGTTTGACAGGCGAGCCCTTTGAGCGCGAAGTTACAGTTGGCTATATGTATATGTTGAAATTGAACCATTTGGTCGATGATAAAATGCATGCGCGTTCAACTGGTCCATATAGTCTCGTTACTCAGCAACCTCTAGGTGGTAAAGCTCAATTTGGTGGTCAACGTTTTGGGGAAATGGAAGTCTGGGCTTTAGAAGCTTATGGTGCCGCCTATACTTTACAAGAAATGCTCACGGTAAAATCTGATGATGTTACCGGTAGAACGCGTATGTATAAAAACATTGTTGATGGTGATCATAAAATGGAAGCAGGAATGCCTGAATCATTTAACGTTTTAATTAAAGAAATTCGTTCATTGGCAGTTAATATTGAATTAGAACGCGAATAATTTTTGGAATTGAGGGTACATTAATATCCCAATGATTTATTAAAGATTATGATTACTACCGTAAAGGCGTATTTAATACGTCTTTACCTGTTCTAGTTTAGGCTAGGAACTATTAAATAGGATAAGCTCTTGAAAGACTTAATGAATTTCCTAAAACGCCAAGGTCGTCCAGATGATTTTGATGGCATAAGCATAGGTTTGGCATCACCCGATATGATCCGTTCGTGGTCGTATGGTGAAGTAAAAAAACCCGAAACAATTAATTATCGAACATTTAAGCCAGAACGTGATGGTTTGTTTTGTGCAAAAATTTTTGGACCAGTAAGTGATTATGAATGTCTTTGCGGTAAATATAAGAGATTAAAGCATCGTGGTGTTATTTGTGAGAAATGTGGCGTTGAAGTTACATTATCAAAAGTTCGCCGTGAACGAATGGGGCATATAGATTTAGCGAGTCCTGTTGCACATATTTGGTTTTTAAAATCTTTACCTTCAAGAATAGCGCTTTTACTTGATATGACCTTGCGCGAAATTGAGCGTGTATTGTATTTTGAATCATTTGTTATTTTAGATCCAGGCATGACACCTTTAGATAAAGGCCAGTTATTAACTGACGATGAATATCTAGACGCTGTTGAGTTGCATGGCGATGATTTTGTTGCAAAGATGGGTGCTGAAGCAATCTATGACTTATTAAAGGCAATAGATTTAAAGGATCAAGTCGAAATTCTTCGTGAAGAAATTAATTCAACTAATTCAGAAACGAAAATAAAGAAATATTCTAAGCGTCTTAAGGTTATGGATGCTTTGTTAACGTCTAAAAATCGCCCAGAATGGATGATTTTAAAAGTTCTTCCGGTATTGCCGCCAGAATTACGCCCTTTAGTGCCATTAGATGGCGGTAGATTTGCAACTTCTGATCTTAATGATTTATATCGTCGAGTGATTAATAGAAACAATCGATTAAACAGATTGCTAGATTTAAATGCTCCCGACATTATCGTTCGTAATGAAAAGCGCATGTTGCAAGAGTCTGTCGATGCCTTGCTAGATAATGGTCGTCGCGGACGTGCTATTACGGGAACTAATCGTCGTCCTCTTAAATCGCTTGCTGATATGATTAAAGGTAAGCAAGGACGTTTTAGACAGAACTTACTTGGCAAGCGAGTAGATTATTCTGGTCGATCAGTGATCGTTGTAGGTCCTACATTAAGATTACATCAATGTGGTTTGCCTAAAAAAATGGCCTTAGAGCTTTTTAAGCCCTTTATATTTAGTAAATTACAATTTCGTGGCTTAGCAACAACCATTAAAGCTGCAAAGAAAATGGTTGAGCGAGAAGGTGTAGAGGTTTGGGATATACTTGAAGAAGTGATTCGCGAGCATCCTATTTTGCTAAACCGTGCCCCTACTTTACATAGATTAGGTATTCAAGCTTTTGAGCCAACTCTTATAGAAGGTAAGGCGATACAGTTACATCCATTAGTCTGTAGTGCATTTAATGCGGATTTTGACGGCGATCAGATGGCTGTTCATATTCCTTTATCTATTGAAGCCCAGTTAGAAGCAAGAACACTAATGATGGCAACCAATAATATTTTATCTCCTGCCAATGGTGAGCCTGTTATTAATCCTTCGCAGGATGTTGTATTAGGACTCTATTATATTAGTCGTGAAAAGATCAATGCAAAAGGTGATGGTAGCATTTTTGTAAGCGTTGGTGAGATACATAGAGCATTGATGGCAAAAAGTGTTGAATTGCAATCAAAGATTCAATTGCGTATTACCGAAAAAATAGTTAATGAACAAGGCGAAACAGTAGATAAAACACATCGTGTTGAAACGACAGTTGGACGAGCTTTGATTTGGGAAGTTGTTCCTGATCGTATGCCCTACGAGTTAGTCAATTGCGATATGACTAAAAAGAATATTTCACGTTTGATCAATTATAGTTATCGTTATTTAGGTAATAAAGATACTGTGGTATTAGCTGATCAATTGATGTATTTAGGATTTAGGTATGCAACTATATCTGGTGTGTCTTTTGGTATAGAAGATATGGCAATACCTGCTAAGAAAATAGATATTATTAAGGCTGCTGATCTTGAAGTTCATGAAATTCAAAGTCAATACGCGTCTGGTTTAGTAACCGATGGTGAGCGATATAATAAGGTAGTTGATATTTGGTCGCATGCCAATGATCAAGTTGCTAAAGTTATGATGGACGGACTAGGTGAAGAGTCAGTTGTTAATGCGGAAGGTGTTACCGTTAAACAAAAGTCTTTTAATTCAATCTTTATGATGGCTGAATCTGGAGCTCGTGGTTCTGCTGCACAGATTCGACAGTTAGCTGGTATGCGTGGATTGATGGCTAAGCCAGATGGCTCAATTATTGAAACACCAATTACTGCAAACTTTAGAGAAGGTCTTGACGTACTACAATATTTTATTTCAACGCATGGTGCTCGAAAAGGTTTAGCTGATACAGCACTTAAAACCGCTAACTCTGGATATTTGACGCGTCGGTTAGTTGATGTTGCTCAGGATTTGGTAATTACCGGCAATGATTGCGGAACGATTAATGGTTTAATTATGACGCCTATCATTGAAGGCGGTGATGTAGTAGAGCCATTGTCTGAGCGTGTATTGGGTCGTGTGGCAGTAAATGATATCTTGGATGCTGCTGGCGAAAATGTAATTGTCCCAGCTAAAACGCTACTAGATGAATATTGGGTTGCTATTTTAGAAGAGCAGAGTATTGATCAGGTACTAGTTCGATCTATTATTACCTGTGAAAATAGGCATGGTGTATGTGCAGCATGTTATGGTCGTGATTTAGGTCGAGGTCATCTTGTTAATATTGGAGAAGCGGTAGGTGTTATTGCTGCACAATCAATTGGAGAGCCTGGAACTCAGTTAACCATGCGTACATTCCATATTGGTGGAGCAGCTTCTAGATCTGCAGCAATTAGCAACGTGCAAGTTAAATCGGCAGGTACAGTCCGCTTGAATAACCTGAAATCGGTTATTAACCGTGAAGGTAATTTGGTAGCAGTATCAAGATCTGGTGAAGTAGGTGTGGTTGATGATTATGGTCGTGAAAGAGAGCGATATAAGATTCCATATGGTGCGGTATTCTCTGTTCAGGAGGGATCTAAAATCAATGCAGGAGACATCATTGTTACATGGGATCCGCATACGCATCCTGTTATAACTGAGGTTGATGGTGTTGTGGAATTGATCCACTTTGTTGACGGCGTTACAGTACAAAAACAATCTGATGAGGTAACTGGTTTAAGCTCATTGGTTGTTACTGATCCAAAGCAACGTGGTTCTGCTGGTAAAGAATTACGTCCAATGGTGAAGTTGCTTGATAACGAAGGGAATAATATATATTTGCCGGGTACTGAAATTCCAGCGCAATACTTCTTACCTGCAGGGGCGATTGCTGGTATTAAAGATGGTGGGGAAGTTAAGGTTGGTGATGTACTGGCAAGGATACCTCAAGAATCTAGTAAAACCAGAGATATTACTGGTGGTTTGCCTCGTGTAGCCGATTTATTTGAAGCTCGTAAAACAAAAGATCCTGCAATTTTAGCTGAGACCAGCGGAACAATTTCATTTGGTAAAGAAACCAAAGGTAAGCAGAGAGTTATCATTACAGATGTTGCAGGTGAGCAAGTTGAAACATTGATTCCTAAGTGGCGACATATTACGGTTTTTGAAGGCGAATATGTGGAAAAAGGAGAGACCATTGCGGAAGGTGAATTAACTCCTCACGACATCTTAAGATTAAGAGGAATTGAAGAGCTAGCGAACTATTTGGTAAAAGAAATCCAAGATGTATATCGTCTCCAAGGTGTTAAAATTAATGACAAGCATATTGAGGCAATAATCCGTCAAATGCTAAGAAAAGTTGAGATTACAGCATCTGGTGATACTTCATTTATAAAAGGCGAGCAAGTTGAACGAGCTGCTATGAGATTCGAAAATGAAAGAATAGAATCTGAAGGTAAAATCCCAGCTAGTTATGAGTCAATTTTATTGGGTATTACTAAGGCATCGTTAGCAACAGAATCATTTATAAGTGCCGCATCTTTTCAAGAAACAACAAGAGTGCTAACCGATGCAGCTGTTAGGGGTTTAAGTGATAGTCTTCAGGGGTTGAAGGAAAATGTAATTGTAGGCAGATTGATACCTGCGGGCACAGGGTTGGCATACCATGAAAATAGGAAAAATAGGCTAACTCAATATAAAAATGTAGAGGTGGAAGAAGTTGTGAGTGTTCTTGATGCTGTAGACGTTGAGGAAGCACTAAAACAAGCGTTAAGTATTTAGATTAGATAATATTAAAATAAAATCAACTGGACATTGTTGATGATAATAAGTATTATACTCTGCTGACATAAGTCATTGCACTAAATACAGCTTATAATAAATTAAGTCAGAGGCTCTTGTAAGTGTATCTGACTTAAATAATTGACTGTTAGTTAAATAGAATATTGGAGTAAACAAAGGTATGGCCACGATCAACCAATTAGTTCGTAAGCCTCGTGCTAAAAAAGTAGAGAAAAGCAATGTTCCTGCGTTAGAGGCTTGTCCTCAACGTAGAGGTGTATGTACTCGGGTTTATACGACTACGCCAAAAAAGCCAAACTCTGCGCTGCGTAAAGTTGCAAGAGTGCGTTTGACAAATGGCGCTGAAGTAAGTAGTTATATCGGCGGCGAAGGCCACAATCTTCAAGAGCATTCTGTGGTTCTTATAAGAGGTGGGCGTGTTAAAGATTTACCTGGTGTTAGGTATCATGTTGTTCGTGGTAGTTTAGATGCTTCAGGTGTAAGTAATCGTAAGTGTGGTCGCTCCAAGTATGGAACGAAACGACCTAAAAGTTAATGCTGAGTTGGTGAGAAATGTCTAGAAGAAGAGTAGCTACAAAAAGAGAAATAATTCCTGACCCAAGGTTTGGAAGTATTATGCTGACCAAATTTATGAATATGATTATGGAAAGTGGCAAGAAATCAATTGCAGAAGGGATTGTCTATGGCGCCCTAAAAGTAATTGAAGATAAAGGCCATGCAGAGCCGCTGGAAGTTTTGTCTAAAGCTTTGGAAAATGTTCAGCCTAGAGTGGAAGTTAAATCTAGACGTGTGGGTGGCGCAACGTATCAAGTTCCTGTTGAAGTAAGGCCTTCTAGGCGTATGGCTTTGGCTATGCGCTGGCTAATTGATGCTTCACGTAAAAGAAACGAAAGAAATATGTCGTCTAAGTTAGCTGGTGAATTAATGGATGCATTTGAAAGCAGAGGTTCTGCCGCTAAAAAGCGTGAAGATACTCACAGAATGGCTGAAGCTAATAAGGCTTTCTCTCATTATCGCTGGTAATTTTACATCATGGTAGTAAGTTAATAGTGCGTAAGACTTCAATAGACCGATATCGAAATATCGGTATCATGGCGCACATTGATGCTGGTAAGACGACAACAACTGAACGAATTTTATTTTATACTGGAGTATCTCATAGGATTGGAGAAGTTCATGATGGTTCTGCAACTATGGATTGGATGGAGCAAGAGCAAGAGCGTGGAATAACAATAACATCTGCTGCTACAACTTGCTTTTGGTCTGGAATGAAAAGTCAATTTCCAGAGCATAGAATTAACATTATAGATACGCCTGGTCATGTTGATTTTACTATTGAAGTTGAGCGTTCATTGAGAATTCTTGATGGTGCTTGTGCAGTTTTTTGTGCTGTTGGTGGTGTTGAGCCGCAATCTGAGACTGTTTGGCGTCAGGCTGATAAGTATCAAGTACCTAGGTTAATATTTATTAACAAGATGGATCGTGTTGGCGCGGACTTTTATAAAGTAATTGGGCAAATTGGGTCTAGATTAGCTTCTTTTCCTTTGCCAATGCAGTTGCCAATAGGCGCTGAAGATGGATTTTTAGGTCTTATAGATCTTGTTAAAATGAAGGCTATCTATTGGGATGAATTGAGTTTAGGTCTTTCGTTTGAAGAAAAAGAAATACCTTCTGATCTTTTAGTTTCCTGTATAAAATATAGAGAGAAAATAATTGAAGCGGCTGCCGAAGCAACTGAAGAGTTAATGGACAAGTATTTGCTTACTGGAAGCCTTGATGACGAGGAAATAGTAAATGGTATACGTATACAAACAATTGCCAATATAGTCGTTCCTGCATTTTGTGGTTCTGCTTTTAAGAATAAAGGTGTTCAGTCTCTTCTTGATGCAGTAATTGAATATTTGCCATCGCCTCTAGATATTGGTTCAGTTACGGGTGTTGGTGAAGGCGATCATGCTATAACCAGACGTATGGCAACTGATGATGAGTCGTTTTCGGCTCTGATTTTTAAAATAGCAACTGATCCGTTTGTTGGTACGTTATCTTTTTTTAGAGTTTATTCGGGTAATCTCTCGGTAGGAGATTCAATTTACAACTCTGTTAAAAATAAAAAAGAACGTATTGCTCGAATAGTTCAGATGCATGCCAATAGCAGGGAAGATATTAAGCATGTTTATGCTGGAGATATTGCGGCTGTTATAGGTTTGAAAGATATTACAACTGGAGATACCTTGTGTGCCCTTGACTCGGTTATTGTGCTCGAGCGTATGACTTTTCCCGAGCCAGTTATTTCCGTTGCAGTTGAGCCAAAAACAAAAGCAGATCAGGATAAAATGGGTGTTGCTCTGGCAAAATTGGCTCAAGAAGATCCGTCCTTTCGTGTGAGTGTTGATGGTGAGTCTGGACAAATTATAATTTCTGGTATGGGTGAGCTT
>CAIVGC010000405.1 GCA_903905335.1 uncultured Methylococcaceae bacterium | reverse complement strand
GATTAAGCTAGTGTCCCGTCTTAAATTGGTAGCCAAAAAATTTACTTCACCAAAGTTAATGGCCTCTAATTTGACTGGTTTTGACTTTAGTCAGACCGACGTCAATTCAGTCCATGCCGGAATGACGAATAGGTTTTTTTTAGTTGCTTACGCTGAAAATATTGGAGGCGGAGCATTAGCGAAGTGAAGGTTTTTAATCCCCGATAGGCATAGGCGGTCACGTAGTTTTTGCTGATTTTTCGAGCAGGAGCCCGGAAAAATCTTTAGCAAAATAGCGACTCCCCGCTAAGTGGTATTTATCGGTTTTATTTTATTTACTCACTACGGATCACATAGAGCCTTCAATCTTATTTCATGCAATGACTTATGCAACGATTAATATATTAGCGGAAGCATCTGGCTAATCAGGAAATCTGTTAGCGTTGACAGAATACTTTAAACATGAAAAAATTCAAGCTCGCACATAAACCTTATTTAGCTTATGGACTAAGTAAACCAATCCTATCTTCTTTTTTCAAGACCCTATTCACACTCATCAATACCAAGGTTTAACGGCATGAAAGGGATACTAAAGATTGCATTTAAACTACTGGTCAATGACAAAGGAAAATTTGCCGCTTTACTAATGGGCATTACTTTTGCTGTTTTTTTAATGGTGATGATGACCTCTATCTTTTCCGGTGTTTTGCGTAGTGCCTCATCGGTGGTAATAAATATCGGTGCAAAAATTTGGGTGATGGATCCAGCTGTGACGACTGTTGCCAATAGCATTCCTATGCCTGACTTTGTTCAAGATGCGGTGCGTAGCATAGACGGTGTTAAGTTTGCGGTACCGTTATATTCTGGGGCAGCTACGCTTAGGCTAAGTAATGGCGTTTATCAATCAGTCTCTATTTTAGGCTTAGACGACACTTCATTATTAGGCCGCCCAGAATTGTTGCAAGGCAATATAACCGATATTTTTGCTGAAAATGGCTTTTTGGTGGTCAAAGATTCTGAAATTAATAAACTCAATGATCCTCACATAGGTACCACATTCGAACTCAATGAGCATAGGGGGGTAATAGTAGGTATAGCTAAGGTGACAGCCAATGGTTTGTTTGGTATGCCTACGCTTTATACCACCTACAATCGAGCCATACAATATATACCCAATGCGCGCTTTACTACCTCGTACGTGCTCGTTGAACCTAAAAGCCCAGAGGCTGTGCAACATATCAAGGATGAGGTTAAAAAAATGGGTTTTATAGCGGTGACTAATGAAGAGTTTCGTGAGAATATTTCTACTTATTACAAATATAAAACAGGGCTAGGCACTAATATTCTGATTATGACACTGATCAGTTTTATAGTTGGCTTGTCTATTTCTGGCCAAACCTTTTATACCTTTATATTGGAGAACCTTGATAAATTCGGTGCTTTAAAAGCCATCGGTGCCAAGAGTCGTGAATTAATTATCATGATTGTGTTTCAAGCAGGTTTTACGGCTTTAACGGGCTACGGTTTAGGGGTAGGGCTATGTACCTTGATGATAGGCTTGGCCAAAATACGTTTGCCCAATTATGCCAGTGTAGTGACCTTTGGTAATTTAGGTATCGCTTTTATTATGGTGCTGATTATAGCCATTTTTTCTAGTTTAATCGGTGTACGTAAGGTGCTTAAGATTGAGCCTTTTGATGTATTTAGAGGCTGATGATGACTAGATCAGCCATTAGTGCCCATCAATTAGTTAAATGGTTTGGTGAAGGTGATGCTAGGACTAATGCGGTTAAAGCGGCTAGTTTTGAAGCTAATTTTGGCGAAATCTTTTATTTAGTAGGGCCTTCAGGTAGCGGTAAAACCACGCTATTAAGTATGATCTCCGGCATACTCAAACCAGAGTCAGGTAACGTAACCATTGATGGCACCGATATCTGGGCTTTGAATAAGGATGAGTTAGCGGACTTTAGGCTTAATAGAATTGGCTTTGTGTTTCAGGATTATCATTTATTCCCCCGCTTAACCACAGTGGAAAATGTCGCTATTCCCTTAATTCTAAAACAACGTGATTGGGATGAAGCGATATATGAGGCTTTAAAGTATTTGGAGATAGTTGGGCTTAAAGATCGAGCTCATCTTCCCCCGTTTAAATTAAGCGGCGGAGAACAGCAGCGAGTGGCCATCGCCAGAGCTATTGTCAGTCAACCAGATATTCTTATTTTTGATGAACCGACCGCGTCTTTAGATGGCGATACTGGCAAAAAAATCATGTCTTTTATTAAAGATGAAATTCTTAATGAAAACCGCTGTGTGTTGGTGGTTACCCATGACAGTAGAATCTTTGAATACGCAGATAAAATTATGAAAATGGAAGATGGTGCGGTTACCGCCATAGAAAATAAAAGTGAAGTCAAATGAATACTAAAATTATCTTTATTGCCTCTGGCATAGGCTTAATGATTGGTTTAGGTGCTGCTTTGATCTCAGGAGCTGAAATAAAAGTGCTAGAACCTGCGTTTAATCCGGCGTCGAATCCTTATGCCAATGGTATTTATGCAAACGGCATGATAGAAAGCACCCTGTCTAGTGGTGAGAATATTAATATTTATCCTGAAGTTCCTGGCGTTGTTACGCAAATATTAGTCACAGAAGGGCAGGTAGTCAGTAAGGGCGATGCTTTGCTGGTTATGGATGATTCTGTGCAGCAAGCTATCGTAGCTCAATTAAAAGCACAGGCTGATTCAGCAAAAATTATGCTAGAAGAGCTTAAGCATCAACCTAGAGCCGAAGTTTTAAAAGTTTCTAAAGCTCAGATGATATCAGCGGAGGCAAGTTTGCATAGTGCACAAGTGACTATGCAAAAGCAACAAAAGTCCTTTGATTTAGATCCTCAGTCCGTCAGCAAAGATAGCTTAGATAATAGTATTAATGCAGTAAAAGTTGCGGCCGCCAATGCTGAAGTAGTCAAAGCCCAATATGAATTGACTAAAGCAGGGGCTTGGAGTTACGACATTAACAATCAAGAGCAAATTTATAAAACCCAATATAACGCTTATCTTTCAGGGCTAGCCTTATTAGCAAAATATACCATCAAAGCCAAATCTGACGGCATTGTGTTATCCATTATGCCAGCGGTAGGTAGTTATCTGACAACCCAAGGTGTTTATGGCTCTTATACGCAAGATATGAATCCAGTGCTAGTAATGGGTAGCCCTCAAAATCAGATGAATGTCAGAAGCTTTGTTGATGAAATACTTGTGCCTAAGCTTCCTGCTACCGAGCAAATGCTAGCAAAAATGTTTATACGCGGTACTAATATAAGCATCGCCTTAGAGTTCGTGCGGATACAACCTTATATCTCTCCTAAAATTGAGTTAACAAATCAGCGTAGAGAGCGGGTTGATGTTAGGGTATTGCCGGTTATATTCCGCTTTGAAAAAGCTCAGGATCTTAATGTCTATCCAGGCCAGTTGGTTGATATTTATATAGGTCAAAAATGAGCGGCCGTCCTTTAAAAGCAAAGCTAATGCTGGGTTTTATAGTATTAGCTTTATTAACGAGCTGCATGGTAGGACCTGATTTTATAACACCTAAAGCACCTGCCGTTAATCGCTATACTCAGGAAGCAGCGCCTACTGAGACTGTTGTTGCTGACGGCTGGGCACAGCATTTTAAATCGGGTGCAAAAGTTAACCCTGATTGGTGGCGACTTTTTAATTCAACTAAGCTTAATGTGCTGGTAAGCAAAGCCTTGGCTAACAATTTTAATTTACAATCGGCTCAGGCGAACTTGCGCCAGAGCCAAGCGAATCTAAAAGCCGGTTATGGGGTGTTTTTTCCTCAAGTTGATATGAGCTTTTCGCCAGTACGACAACAGTTTTCACCGGCACGTTTTGGTAGTAGTTCGACTGGCTCTACATTTAATTTGTACACTTTTTCTACAACAGTTAGTTATACCTTGGATGTATTTGGAGGTGAACGTCGTAACCTTGAAAGCCTAGATGCCCTAAAAGAGTTACAGCATTATACGGCGCTAGGGACTTATCTGACGCTCACGGGCAATATCATAAATACCGTTATTGCCAAAGCTGCCTATCAAGATGAGGTAGTGGCCACTGAACACTGGCTAGCTTTATTGCATAAACAAATTGATCTAACTGAAATTCAAGTTAAAGCCGGTACTGTGCCTTATCAGACGGTAGTAACTCTACGTAGTCAGTTAGCGCAGGTTGCGGCAAGCTTGCCGGCTTTAAAACAGCAAGTGAATCAAGCTGAGCATTTGCAGGCTAATTTAGTGGGCTTAACGCCGGCAGATTGGCAATCACCAAGCTTTAATTTGGATGATTTAACGCTGCCTTTAACCATACCAGTAAGCTTACCTTCTGAGTTAGTGCATCAACGTCCAGATATTTTGGCCGCAGAAGCACAATTACATAGTGATAGCGCGAAAATTGGTGTGGCTACCGCAGGCTTATTCCCTAATATCAGCTTAAGTGGGTCTTATGGCTACAATAATCAATCCTTATTAGATTTGTTTATGAGCAAAGGTAATATCTGGAGTATGGGCGCTAATTTTGCCCAACCGTTATTTCATGGTGGCACTTTATGGTTTGGTCGCAAAGCTGCTATCGCGACTTATGAAAAATCCTTAGCAGCATATCAGCAAACCGTTATTAGTGCTTTTAGCCAAGTTGCCGATGCGTTAAGCGCCTTGCAACATGATGCTGAATTGGTTGCTGCGCAGAGACAATCATTAGACGCAGCAGAAGATGCATTACGCTTGGTGAGGGCTAATTATCAAGCAGGTTTAGTAAATTCGCAGCAAGCACTCATTATTGAAAGTCAGCGCGAACAAGCAAGGGTTACTTATTTGTCTGCACGCGGGCAACGCTTTCAAGATACGGTGGCTTTTTTTGTTGCGTTGGGTGGTGGTTTAAATAATGAACATTAATGTAGATTGGCAGACTCTAATTTTCTGAGCCTCGCCAGCCTTATTTGTAATCAGCTATTAAATCTAATACCGAAGATTCACAAGAACCACAGCCAGAACAAGCGCCTGTTTTTCTGGATATCTCATCTAGGTCAGTGATATTGTTAGAAAGCAGCGATTCAATTGTTGCTTTGGTCGTTCCGCTACAGTGGCAAATAATTTCTTTGTTCATAATGGGGTTAATGTCATTCATAGCCTTTACAATCATGCCATATCTTAAAGTTGCTTAAGCAACCTTTTAAGCTAAAAGTGCTCATTTATAGTTTATATAATTAAGGTGTCTGGTAAAAAGCTGACTTCACCTGTGGCTAGATTATAAACGCCGCCTACCATGCCAATTTGTTTAGCGGCTAACATATCTTGAATAATGTCGCTGCTGTGCATGATTTCATCGATTTGTACACGTACGTTCAATGCACAGACCTTATTTAAAAACACGGTATTTGAAGAATCACGGTTTCCTGTCGTGGTTTTTTCCATGCGTACGGCCGGACGAATTAAATTAATAATTTCACCAATATGGCCTTCTCTAAAATCATCACAAGCGGCTTTTACCGCGCCGCAATCAGTATGTCCCAACACGACTATGAGTTTACTACCTAAATACTTAGAGCTAAATTCAAGACTGCCTATGGCCTTGTCTGAGGCAATATTGCCAGCCAAGCGTACACTAAACACATCACCTAAGGCTTGATCAAACAGCATCTCAACGGGGGCGCGAGAATCACTGCAACTTAATACTGAAGTAAAGGGATGTTGTTTATCTTTAGTCAGCATGACTAGATGAAGTAAGTCCTTGCTTACCGACAAGTTATTGGTAAAGCGGTGATTACCTTCAACTAGAATGTCTAAAGCCTCTTGTGGAGACATGTTTTCGCGGTTAAATAACGGATGTTTATACATAAGGACTCTATGTGTATTGTAGTGGGTAAGTTGTCATTCCGGCATGGATTCACGTCAGGCGATGGCAGTAGGTCGCATTACTATAGGTTTCATAATAAGCGTTCTAATATTCAATACGTACATCCATGTACGCAGGATCCCGGCAGTCCATGTCGGGATGACGTATGGGTGGTTTTCAGGTACTTATAAGATTTGTATTGATTAGTTTTATTTTTATTTACTCAGTCTAATTCACAATGCCATATGTGGCATTGTGAAGTTATTTGGATGAATTATACAGCAAGCTGCATACTTGGCTTTATTTTTGCTGTGCTATTTACTGATTAGTGTCCGCTATGATACATTTCATCACATACTAAACTATACGGTACAGTTTATGACGACCTTGACTACAAATACGACTAAAACTGGCATTGCTACAGGTCGCCCTAAAGACGTTCTCAAACGAGAAAATATTCTCCTAGCGGCGACTGCTTTGTTTATGAAACAAGGCTATGAGTTAACCAGTGTTGAGGCCATTGCTAAAGCAGCCGATGTTTCTAAGTTAACCATCTACAGTCATTTCACTAATAAAACTGAGCTGTTTAGAATCGTCATTGAACAATGCTGTGATCAATTAGCTGCACCAGAAAACTTTATAGCTTATGGACAACTGCCTGTTAAACCAGGCTTGTTGCAATTAGGTGCTAGTCTTGCTGTACTTATTTACAGCGCTGAGGCGATACATTTACAACGCATTATGCAGTCTGAAGCTATGCAGCATGCAGAAATTGTTAAGGTTTTTTATGAAGCAGGACCTCAACGAGTCAAACTCGCATTTGCCGAGTTATTAAGTGTATGGCAACAGCAAAAGCAATTAGTCATTACCGACATTAACAGAGCCACCGAACAGTTTTTTAGTCTGTTAAAAGGTGAGATTTATGTTAAAGCCATGCTACTTCTTTCACCCATCCCCACTGCCGCTGAACTTGAACTGCATGTGCAAAGCACTGTGACAATGTTTCTGGCCGCTTATCAGTCAAAAACAAACATGGATCAACTATGAGTTTATCTAGCTCAAAAATCACCTTACTGAGTACCGTTGTTATAGTAGTTCTAGCTATTGCAACCTATGTCTGGCTGGAACGAGGGCTAGAATCTACCGATGATGCAGCGCTAAACAGCCATATGGTAACACTGAGCCCTAAAGTATCCGGTTATGTAAAAGTATTAAATATTAATGACAACCAACGCGTTAAAGCCGGTGAGGCGTTGCTGGAAATTGATCCTACTGATTATTTAATTCGTAGAGATAAGGCACGAGCCGCTTATGAAGCAGCGAAAGCTGCGGCTTCTGCTTCTCACAGTAATATGGAAACTACCAATATATCTGCCCCCTCTAATCGCGATGCCGCACAGGCTCAAGTTGAATCCGCTACTGCTAGCTGGGAGAAGGCTAAACATGATCTGCAGCGTATGCAAAAACTGTCTAACGAAGCACGTAGTCAAGAACAACTCGATTTAGCCATAGCGACCGAAAAAGCCACTCAGTCATCTCTAGTTGATACTCGTGCAAAATTGCGCACGGCCGAAACCGCGCCTAAAACGATGGCGGCGGCACGCGCTCTGAGTGAACAATTAACGGCGCAATTAAATCAAGCCAAGGCTGATTTGACACAAGCTGATAATGATCTTGTTAATACCAAGCTGCTAGCAGCGATGGATGGCATTATCACTAATCGTGGCGTAGAGCAGGGGAATTATGTGCAAGTGGGACAGCAATTAGCTTCATTGGTAGGCACGGAATTATGGGTCACGGCGAATTACAAAGAAACTCAGCTAGAACATATACGCATAGGTCAATTAGTCACCGTGACTATTGATGCTTTTCCAGAGCTCAGTTTAAAAGCCAAAGTCGATAGCATACAGGCAGGAACAGGTGCTTACTTTTCGGCTTTTCCACCACAAAACGCCACAGGAAATTTTGTTAAGATTGTACAGCGCGTGCCGGTAAAAATTGTTTTTGATACACAACCCGATACGGCATTGCCCTTAGGTCCAGGAATGTCCGTTATACCAACAGTTAATACTGTTAAACACTAAGACTATGACTCAAGCGTCTACGACTAATCCCTATCTTATTGCCGTTGTAGTAAGTATAGCGGCTTTTATGGAAGTGTTAGATACCACCATAGTTAATGTAGCCTTGTCTCATATAGGTGGTAGCTTTGCCGCCAGTCCTGATGAAAGCACTTGGGTGCTAACCTCTTATTTGGTGGCTAATGGCATAGTGCTACCTTTGTCAGGTTGGTTGGCTGGCGTCATGGGCCGCAAAAACTATTTTTTAATGTGTATTATCGGCTTTACTGCGGCCTCATTAGCCTGTGGTCTTTCGGTATCCTTACCGATGCTAATAGTATTCCGTTTATTGCAAGGTATAGCCGGCGGCGGTTTACAACCGATACAAATGTCTATCGTCATGGATGCTTTTCCACCCGAAAAGCGCAGTACTGCTTTTGCCCTAACGGGTATGACGATGATAGTCGCGCCCATTTTAGGCCCCACCTTAGGCGGTTTTATTACCGATAGCTTTAACTGGCGCTGGATTTTCTTTATGAATGTGCCTGTAGGCATATTGGCTTTTTTTCTAGTACGGCGCTTTGTTGAAGATCCCTTACATGCTAAAGCTAAAGACTTATTGTCGATTGATTACATAGGGCTAAGTTTAGTGGTGTTGGGCTTGGGTGCGCTGCAAGTTGTTTTGGATAAAGGTCAGGAAGAAGATTGGTTTGATAGCCAATTCATTGTTAATTTTAGTTTGCTCAGTGCCATTGCCTTATTAGCTGCCATCGCTTGGCTATTACGCCAAAAAGATCCCATTATCGATATTAGGCTGCTTGCTAATCGCAGCTTTGGCATGGCAAGTTTAATGATGTTTTTTATAGGTTTTGTGCTTTATGGTTGTAGCACCTTATTACCCTTATTATTGCAAACACAGTTTGGCTATGACGCGACTTTAGCAGGGCTAGTGCTATCGCCTAGCGGTATAGCCTTGATCGTTCTAATGCCGTTTGTAGGGAAATTAGCCACTAAGATACAAGCTCGCTATCAAATTGCCTTTGGTATGTTAATTGTGAGTATCGGCATGGAATTAACGGCCTTTATTACCCCGCAAACCGATTTCAATACCTTTGTATTATTGCGCACTGCACAAATGATAGGGCTGCCTTTTTTGTTTGTGCCTAGCAGTGTCATGGCTTTTTCAAAGATCCCTTTAGAAAAAAGTAGTAAAGCCTCGGCGCTGTATTCATTGTTACGTAATTTAGGCGGCAGTATGGGCATCTCTTTATTACTCAGTGATGTCGCAAGGCAACAACAAATCCATCAATCGTTACTTTCCGAACATCTAGCACCCAGCAATCCAGCTTATAGTTCGCTGTTAGCAAAATACACTCAAGCTATTATGAGCGCTGGACATACGCAGGCCGAAGCGGCCTTGATGGCCAGCGCTAAACTATATGAGCAGCTTATTAATCAGTCAGCCATCTTGGCCTATGCGGATTCTTTTCGCTATTTGGCCATTATCACTTTGGTATTGGCGATGATTGCTTTATTAATGCCAGGCAATTTACTACGTGCTAAAACTTCAGAACCCTCAGTTGCCGTACATTAAAAGGATACTATGCACATTTATCGTTATCTAGGACAGTCCTTAACGTTCACAACCCTGCTAGGTAGTCTTTTATTATTGGGTTGTATGGTCGGCCCCGATTATAAAAAACCTGAGTTGGCTGCACCCCAACGTTGGCAAGCCTCTCCGGTTTCTGAAAAGAGTAATGAACAACAGTGGTGGCAGCGATTTAATGATCCGATTTTAAATCGTTTGTTAGGAAAAGCACTGCTGGGCAATTTAGACCTTAAAACCGCCGAAGCTCGTATTATAGAAGCCAGAGCCTTTCAGGCCTCAGCTACTGCTGCATTATTTCCGACCGGAGATTTAATGGCCGGTGCTAATCGACAAGCTAATCAGATTGGCTTTCCAAGTGGCGGTTCATCGGATATTTCGCAATTAGTTAAACAGCCTTTTAATATCTTTAAAGCCGGTTTTGATGTCAGTTGGGAATTAGATTTATTTGGCGGTCATCGACGCTCTGCGGAAGCAGCAAAAGCAGAGTTTGAAGCAGCTAATGTGACACGCGATGATATTTTAATTAGCACCTTAGCTGAAATTGCCAAAACCTATGTTGAAATACGCCAGTATCAAAATCAGCTGGCTATTGCTCAACAAATTGTCGCTGCCGATAATAAAACGACTGAGTTAATACAGCAGCGCGTAAGCATTGGTAGTAATGCAGGTATTGATGTTACTCGAACATTAGCAATACTAGAGCAGGATCAAAGTCAGCTCGCATATTTTAAAAACATGTTGGCGCAAGCCGAATTCCGAATGGATGTTTTGTTGGGAGAAAAGCCAGGCTTAAGTCATACGCTAGTTAAAACAGAAGCCGAGATACCCACTACCGACCAAGCACTTATTTTAGCCGCACCTGCTGTGGTTATGACACATAGACCTGATATTCGTCATGCAGAACGTATGCTCGCGGCTGCCACCGCACAACAAGGCGTAGCTACCGCTAAGTTTTACCCTGATATTTCTCTAACGGGATTTATAGGCTTGTTTAATACCAATGCCGGTAATTTTTTAAATGTTTCTAGTAAATCATGGACCATGGGCGGCAATGTCTTATGGCCTATTTTAAGTTACGGCTCTTTATCCGCTAATCTTCATGCCGCTGATGCCAAACAACAAGCCGCTATGACGCAATATCAACAGGCTATGATCAGCGCTTTTTCGGATGTCGAGCGTTCAGTGACGGCTTATAGCGAACAAGAAAAAGTATGGCAGTCTTTAGAAAAGTCTGGCAAGGCTAATAACCATATTGTGCAAATTGCCCAGGAACGTTATGAAGCTGGCATTAGTTCTTTGTTAGACGTGCTGGATGCACAACGCAGTCTTTATAACATGCAAAACCAAGTCACTATCGCCAAAGCAAAAGCCTCAATTAACTTAATTAGTGTTTATAAAAGTTTAGGGGGAAGCTGGTTGGGAACGACTAGCCCTGCCCAAGGTTCTTGATAATGGCTGTTGTCAGTCATGCAGGTAACGATAGAATCAGACTTGGCTAGGAAATCCGCTGCACTTAGGCGGTCGAAGGTAACAATAAGTTTAGTTTGCATAAAAATCATTTAGCTGCTCTTTTTAACAAAAGTAGGGGGATAAGTGGCGACTTGAATTGTTAGCGAAAAATTATGTCGACTAACTTTAAGCCAGATTACCTCGGCATTATTTTTTGTTGCGGCGCATAAAAAAAATGGGGTGCTTACATTCATGCTATATACCCCAGCAGATATTTTTATTGCCTTACACAGGTCAATACCTTCGCCAAATATCACGCGGCTTTTGCATGAATTCTACCGATTTCTGCGGCCTGGAAAATGCTATCGTCAATTAAAAAATCCTCAGCATTCTTGCCCAGTGAATTTATAATGCGACGCGTGTATTTTCGAGCTC
>CAIVGC010000404.1 GCA_903905335.1 uncultured Methylococcaceae bacterium | reverse complement strand
TCGACAAAAACGATTAGTGTCGAAGTTCGTAAAAAGAAAACGTATATAAAGCGTGAGTTAGTTGATAGTGAAGCACCTGCCTATCAAGAGCCAGTTCAGTCTGTATTGACATCATTGGATCCCATAATCAATGTGCAACCAATAACAATTGAAACAGTGGCGCCTGTTGAAGTCCAGATAGCGCCTGATGTATTGGAAGTAAAAGATGATGTGGTTGTTTTAGAAACTCAAGGGCATGAGGCAGCAATGCCATTGATTGATATAATAGAAGTTGATGTAGATATAGATTCTGAAGCTAAATTTGATGCCTTAAAAATTAAGGAAGAAAAGAAAATTAAGCAGGAAAAATCGAACAAAATAAAAGAAACCGAAGAAGCCAAAAAGAAGTTAGAAGAAAAAGAACATAGGCTTGAGGAATCTATTAAAAAGAACGCCGACAAGATAAGGCAGCAAGCCGCTGTCAAGCAGGAAACATTGCATAGAAAAAAACAAGAAGAAGGTTCGCCGCGCTCAACCGGAAAAGATGCCAAAAGAGGCAAAAAGAAGGGTAAGCAGCCTCAAAGAGCACATGTACAAGCTGAAGGCAAACATCAGTTTGAAATGCCTGTAGCGGCTATGGTTCATGATGTTACCGTGCCAGAAATGATAATTGTTTCTGATTTGGCTCAAAAAATGAATGTTAAAGCCGCTATGGTTATCAAACATTTGATGAAGCTAGGTATTATGGCGACCATCAACCAAAGTATAGACCAAGAAACAGCGGTTATTTTGGTTGAAGAAATGGGTCACAAAGCGATTATGCAAAGTGATGATGATCTTGAGCAAGAAATGTTGGCTGAAGCGCAAATAGAAGATACTCGTATCGAAATGCCGCGCGCTCCGATTGTTACTATCATGGGTCACGTTGATCATGGTAAAACGTCGTTACTGGATTATATTCGTAAAACACGAGTTGCAGCAGGTGAAGCAGGCGGTATTACTCAACATATAGGTGCTTATCAAGTAAAAACTGATCACGGATCAGTTACCTTTTTAGATACACCTGGTCATGCTGCGTTTACAGCAATGAGAGCGCGTGGTGCAGATATAACTGACGTAGTTATTGTAGTGGTTGCTGCTGATGACGGTGTGATGCCGCAAACAAAAGAAGCAGTTGAGCATGCTAAAGCCGCTAATGTGCCTATTATTGTTGCTATCAATAAAATTGATAAACCAGATGCTAATCCTGATAAAGTAATGCAAGAATTGTCAGTGATTAACGTATTAGCAGAAGAGTGGGGCGGTGATGTCCAGTTCCTTAAAATTTCAGCTAAAACAGGTGAAGGTATTGATGAGTTGATTGAAGCCTTGATCGTTCAGACTGAAATCTTGGAATTAAAGGCACCTATAGAAGGTGCGGCTTCTGGTTTGGTTATTGAATCAAGACTGGATAAAGGCCGTGGTGCAGTAGCAACGGTATTAATACAAAAAGGTACTTTAGAAAGCGGTCAGATGGTCTTATGTGGCCAACAATATGGTCGTGTTCGCGCTATGTTTAACGAAAATGGTAAAGCTATTAAAGAAGCGGGTCCTTGTGTTCCTGTTGAAATTTTAGGTTTGTCGGGCACTCCGTTTGCTGGTGATGAATTCATCGTAGTACAAAACGAACGTATAGCTAAAGATTTGGCCAAGCATCGTGAAGACCGTAAAAAATTCACCAAGCATGCAGCCCAACAAGCATCTAAGCTGGATGAAGTATTTTCTAGAATGACGACCGGTGAACTGGCTTGCGTTAATTTGGTTATTAAAACCGATGTGCAAGGTAGTTTGGAAGCATTACGCGGCTCATTAATGGCCTTATCTAACGAAGAAGTCGAAGTTAAAGTTGTCTTTGGTGGTGTGGGTGGTATTAATGAAGGTGATGCCAATTTGGCCTTAGCTTCAGGTGCTATTCTAATGGGCTTTAATGTTCGTGCCGATGCAACCGCTAGAAAACTAATCGAAGAAA
This sequence comes from uncultured Methylococcaceae bacterium, assembly GCA_903905335.1. Classification (GTDB taxonomy): domain Bacteria; phylum Pseudomonadota; class Gammaproteobacteria; order Methylococcales; family Methylomonadaceae; genus Methylobacter_C. Next base: position 17,042 of record CAIVGC010000404.1, on the reverse strand, counting down.
AAGGTATTGATTTACATTATTACAGCATCATTTATGAAGCTATTGATGAAGTCAAAAAAGCCATCAGCGGTATGTTGGCACCTGAAATCAAAGAACAGATTGTCGGTCTTGCTGAAGTTCGTGATGTATTTAAATCACCAAAATTTGGTGCTGTTGCCGGTTGTATGGTTGTTGATGGTACGGTTAAACGTAACTTGCCTATTCGTGTACTTCGTAACAACGTGGTTATCTATGAAGGACAGTTGGAATCATTGCGTCGATTTAAAGATGATGCAGCCGAAGTTAAGATGGGTATGGAATGTGGTATCGGTGTAAAAAATTACAACGATGTTCAACCCGGTGACCAAATCGAAGTATTTGAGCGCATAGAAATTAAGCGGGAACTGTAAGTTATGGCTAAAGAATTTGGCCGTAATGCGCGAGTTTCATCGCAGATACAAAAAGAGCTTTCGCTCATTTTGCAACGCGATATTGATGATTCTCGCTTGGGTTTTATCACCATTAATGAAGTGGTGGTGACTAAAGACTTAGCTGTGGCGAAAGTTTATGTCACGGTGCTTAATGTTGATCAAGAGGGCAAGCGCGCTAATGTTAAATTACTTAACGAGTTAGCCCCGATGATTCGTCATGAATTAGCAAAAAGAATGCGTTTAAGGCATATTTCCACGCTACGTTTTCTTTATGATGATTCTTTTGATACAGGTATGCGCGTCTCTGAGCTGTTAAGCGAAGTTATTAGGCGCGACGTCGAATAAGTCCGTTATCGATGTATTTTCTGGGTGTGGCAATCGCTACCCCAGATAAATACTCAAATTCCTAAAATGTGTAAGTTATCATGCTGTGGATAGAGTCATCCATCCACACGCAATATCAAAAAAGCCGATAAGGCGCAACTTTCTGAAAGCTTCTTAGTTAATATCCGGATTTTAATGCTATTGTTACCTTATATTTATGGTGAGAATAGTTGGGTTGTAACCTGCTTATGACTGATTTTTTGCAATTAAAATGAACCCTATTGGATAGTTAATGGCATCCCTATTTCAATGGTTTATGCTTAATATAAAAGCTTGCCCGAACTACATCGCTCACTAAAGTCAGGTATAATTCCACTCTATTCTAATAACACTACTTCATACCTAATGAACATAAATTTCACCAAAGAAGAATACCTGTTATTACTCGATATTATATATATGGCTGATTGGATATTACATGCCCATAGCATAGATGGAGAGCGTAGCGAAACAAAAGATTATTCAGCGTTATTTCAAAAACTAATGGCACATGCTAAGGATATGGGCTGTAGTGAATTAATCGAATTTTACGAACCAAAGCAAGAGTATGCTATTACAGGTGTTTTTGAAGATGAATCTGCTGCTCTAGACTATCTTGATGAATTCGAAGGTGAATCATTTTGGGATGAGTTGATTTCAAGATTAGCTATGCGTGATGCTCTGATAGCGCTTAAAGTCAGTAGTGCGCATGAGGTTCCATCGGAAGAGCTATTTACTGCACTTTCAAAGGCAGAAGAATACTGGAGTAAGGAGTTTGAAACATTCGACTTAAGTCGAATTTCTTTAAATAAAGGCCATAGTAGCATTCTGCATTAAACCTTTATTATATTGGGGGCTTACATGAAGCAGGGTTTAGTATTAGTCATTTTTGTATGGTTGCTTTGTTATGCCAATACGGTACTGGCAGATAAGCACTCTAGTACCTCGCAAGCCTTACAATGCGCAGCATTTAGCCCTTATGTAGGCGATATTAATCCGCATTATGGCGTTCATCCTTCTAAAGCTTTAATTAATGAATTATTAGATACTTTAGTTAAACAAACGCCTTTTCGCTGCATCATGACTTATGGTGTCTTAAATGGTTTGGATGCAACTTTTGCAGCAGCTAAAGCTCGTAACCTTAAAGTGATTGCCATACTTTGGCTGGATGATAACCCTGACATTAATACTCAGTCTATTAACAAAGGCATAGAAGTCGCTAAGGCTTATCCTAAAACTATCATCAAACTCAGTTGCGGTTCTGAAGTAAGAACGCGTCATGGTTATAGGTTTGATGGCGAAATCAGTCGTTGTTTTGATGCCTTACGTAAAGCCGGTGTTAGTCAGCCTATAACGACTATAGATACCTGGTGGGAATGGTGTAACCGTTCATTGACCTGTGCACAAACTAATTTTGGCGCAAAAGTTGATTGGATAGGGGTTAATGTCTTTCCTTGGTGGGAAAATTTATACTCTAGCCTACATCCCTGTATACCTGCTGATAAAGCAGCTGATTTTCATATAGCCCGTCTTGAAGACTTACATAAAACCTATGCTAATAAAGATATTATCTTAACAGAGTTTGGTTGGCCAAATGGCCCCGAAGGTAGTACAGGTAGTCCTTCTAAAACGGATCAACACTGTGCTATTGCCAATAGCCAAAATCAAAAACAGGTGATTCAAGCAACCTTTAAACAACTGGCTAAAAAACATTGGTCAGGTATTGCTTTTGAAGCGTTTGCAGAGACGTGGAAGCCGAGTAAAGAAGGCGACTCGGGTAGTTTCTGGGGTGTCTGTTCGGGCTTAGCGCCTTATCGTTGTCTACAGGGTTTGACTTTAAAATGAGCGCTGCTCCAGCTATGTCTCGCATTGCCATAGCCAGCTTTATCGGTACGGCTATCGAGTTTTATGATTTTTATATCTATGGCATGGCCGCTTCATTGGTCATAGGTCCGGTTTTTTTTCCTGGTGAGGCTGCTGGCAGTCAAGCGCTTAGTGCTTTTCTTACCTTTGCCGTTGCTTTTTTGACACGTCCATTAGGGGCCATTCTATTTGGTCATTTTGGTGATCGTATCGGACGCAAAGCGACCTTAGTCATTTCTTTGTTGGTGATGGGTATTTCAACGACCTTAATTGGTTGTTTGCCTAGCTATGCTCAAATAGGCGTTTGGGCGCCGATATTATTGTGTGTGTTACGTTTTTGCCAAGGCATAGGTTTGGGTGGCGAATGGGGTGGGGCGGCTTTATTGGCCACCGAAAATGCACCAGAAGGTAAACGTGGCTGGTATGGTATGTTTCCTCAATTGGGGCCGCCGGTTGGTTTTTTGTTGGCAACCGGTAGTTTCTTAGGCTTAAGCCATAACCTTAATGATCAACAATTTATTGATTGGGGGTGGCGGCTGCCATTTCTTGCTAGCTCAGTATTAGTTATGATTGGTCTGTATGTACGTTTAGCTTTGACCGAAACACCTGTGTTCACGCAGGTACTAGAGCAGCAGCAAAGAGTAACTTTTCCGCTTAAGAATGTTCTGAGCATGCATCTAAAGCCATTGATACTAGGCGCATTAGCCATGGTGGTTTGTTATGCTTTGTTTTATATCGCAACGGTATTTTCTTTGAGTTATGGCACTAGCACCTTACGCATTCCACGCCAGCAGTTTCTGGAGATGCTTTGTATTGCAATTGTTTTTATGGCTGCTGCCACACCTTTATCAGCTTGGGTAGGTGATCGTTACGGACGTAGACGAGTATTATTAATAGCCAGTAGTTTAGCGTTACTATCGGGTTTCGCTTTAGAGCCCATGTTCAACAGTGACTCTCCTTTGCTTATTACTGCTTTCTTAAGTTTAGAACTTTTTTTAATGGGGGCTACTTTCGCACCCATGGGCGCGTTGTTGCCGGAATTGTTTCCTACGGAATTACGTTATACCGGAGCCGGAACAGCGTATAACTTAGGTGGCATTATAGGTGCATCGTTCGCACCTTATATTGCTCAGCGCTTAGTCACTGAAGGTGGGCTTGCTTGGGTGGGTGGTTATGTATCATTGGCTGCTGCGATTAGTTTTTGTGCGGTGTTAATGATACAAGAAACAAGAGATAAGTCTTGGGCACAGTAATGCAGTTTAATGTGCTGCATTTTCTGTGAGCTGTTTATTAATGACTGTTGGTAATTTAGTGGGCGCTTTAATACGTAGTTGTTTATTAATATTAAATTGACCAAATACCACTTCGATATCTTTATTGGCTACACCAAATTCCTTCGCCAAGAATCGAACCATGTGATCGGTCGCTTTGCCCGCAATCGGTGACGCAGTCACACTGATTTTAAGTTGCAGGCCTTTAGCTTTGCCAATAACATCTTGTTTCGAACTGGGTTTTCCCAAAACATTCAATACTAAAATATCACCTTCCCACTGACAGAATGACGTCATCGCCTGCTTTTTGTTGGCCATGTGTTTTATGCTTTAAGCCAAAAAGTCATCGGTTTAGGCGTTTCTTCGTTGTCATCCAGATCTTTCCATAAATAGGTGGTTTTTAGTTCAGGATGCTTTACATAGCCGCGTTTATTCCAAAATTGATCTAAAGGCACATAATCGGTGGGGCGGCGAGGATGATCTAAGGGTCTTTCTACACAGCAAAACGTTATATATTTAAAGCCGCCCAATTCAGCGGCATGCGCTTCTCGTTGTTCAAAAAATTTCACACCAATACCCAGTCCGCGATAAGACTTATTTAAGACCGACTCACTGCAATAAAACACGTCATCGAGATTATAACCTTGCTCGATAAACGGCTGTTTAAGAGACTCTGTTTCATAGCGCATAGGTAGCGCAGTAGAAGCGCCAACCACTTTGTCGCCGTCTAAAGCTAAAATGATGACCGCTTCTGGCGTATCAATGTAGGTTTGCAGATAAGTTTTTTCATAGTCATAACTGCCGTCATATAAATAAGGAAAGTCACGAAATACTTCAATTCTAAGTCTAGCGAGCTCGGGTATATAGTTCGCTAATTCATCGCCGCTGCAGCGCTTAATGCTGATATTGTTAGACATAGGTACTATCCCAAGCAAAGTAAAGCCAGCATTTTAGTCGAATTAATAAATAGGATACAAGGTGAATACTATAAAACAAAAAATCTTCTAGTTTTTGCCTATAGCAAGTTTACTGTTGAGATCGTCTTAGTAAGTTTATTGGGCTATTCAAACCAATCATAAATCAAGAGATAGGTTCTTATTAGTCTGTATGGAATCAAAGTATTAGTTGTTTCATGGTGTAGGTAAAACCAGAAGTCTTTGTAAATAATTAATGCTAATCAATTGCTTATGTTGGAATTATTCGGATTCTAATATTTTGTGTCGAACAAAGTTGCGATTTTAACTGACATTAAAACATGGCGTTTTTATTGCTCAGTTTAGTAATAGACAGAATTTAAACGTTGGTTAGGTCAACTTTTTTGTAGTTCCAACTTTAGGTGTCATAAAAAATGATCACTAAAATCGCCAAAATTCTAAGTTTAATAGCCACTCTATTAAGTGGTTGCGATCGAGCAGAAACTCAGAAACATGAGGAAATGCCTACATTAGAGGTCACGACCCTTGGGGGGCGGTTGGCAGTAATTGTAGTGTAGGTCTGGCATATCTCTCGTGCCAGGCATGTCCGCTGATGATGTTATATAAATTCGTCTATGTCGCGATTTTTATCTTCGTAGCTTGGGCAAGGATAAAGCCATTGCCCAAGCTACTATATGATTCTAAACAACAATAATGCTAATCGGATCAGACCAAATGCCACCGCCATTGCTGTCTAGGCCGCGCACGCGTACCCAATAGATTTGTGCAGGGTTTAGCCCCGTTATTACAATATGCGTACATGTTACCGAAGACAGCGCATGTTGCCAGTTGCTTTCTATTTTTGGGTCGCCTTGGGTAATCTGGATTTCATAGCTACCCGCGCCGATTAATCTAGTGACTTGAATGTTTAAACTGCCACTTAATTGGCCATGGGTCACTCTTAAGTCGGTGGGCGCCGGCAAAAGTTCGCTGCTGTTGTTATAAACTCTGTCGTGACGCAGATCATAACCGGTGGTGGCGAGCAGGGCAGTATTACCTTCAGACATCAATTCTAGGTACAGTGCCAGACGTTTAAGTAAATCGGTTAAGGTTTGTCGAGTCGCATCACGCTGGGCTATTTTGAGGCTGTCATGGGTGAGGCTGGCATGATAAGCCTCTTGGTATGCCTCGTAAGTGGCTTTGAGGTTGTCTAGTGTGAGTCCTTGCCCTGCCCAAGGTTCGGCATAATGACTATTACCGATCATGCTCGTAACGATAGAGCCAGATTTTATTAGGAAATCCCCTGCACTCAGGCGGTCGAAGGTGACGATAAGTTTAGCTTGCATGAAAAATCTCCCTATGGCGTAAGTTTAGGTTATATATGTTTGACGTTAGGTTGTTAGCTTAGTCTTTTTTTTAAAATTGTCCAGCTCTAACAGATATTAATAGCTGGTAGTTGGAGGTAGGCGCATAGGAAAAGTCATGCTCATCGAGCTTTAAGGTTGTGCTGAGAGGGGTTGTTGGTGTTACTAATAAGAATGTTTTTTTTCACTACAGTGTGGCAAAACAGGCGTAATTAATTAGTTATTTCTCTTTAATAGCGAGGGGTTATGGATGATTTGTATTGTTACCAGAAAGTTATGCAAATTAACCTTAGATCATGTTGTTTTACCATTATATTTTGTAGCATCGCTCAAAAAAAAATGGCTCCTTAGCCTAGCGCCAAATACCCAACAAGATATTTTTGTTGCTTTACAAGGGCGTTAGGTTAAAAGCAAGCCATTCTTGTTGCCTTAGGATCGTGTTTAGATAGCCAAGCTAGCGATTTTGTCGTTTAATGATAGCGCTAATTAACTAACAAGCCTTTTGTGTTCGCTAACAATCCTGATAATTAACTAGCAAGCCGTTTTGGCTGGCTAATAATTGGGCTAAATATTAAAAAAAGACTTAGCTTAGGACAACAAGCTCAAAGCGCACTATATTTTCAGAAGGGTATTAACTAGTAAGCAGCGTATGTGGTAAGGCTATTTGTTTTGATGCCTGTATTTCTTATTATGCTGAATGTTTCCAGTAGCAGGAGGGCAGTCATGTAGGTTGGGTAACAGCTTTTCGTTGCCCAACATTCAAGGGTAAAAATCAGAATATCAAGAGATTTCTTCACTGCCATTCATGCGTTTTAACCCGAGTTGTCGGGCACGGAAAGCATGTGCTCGACCTACTTGGCTAAAAATTCGGGGGTAAAAGATTGTCGTGGGAGCGGGGTTAGTCATGTAGATATGACCAAAATCACTCCCATAAGTAATCTATATAAAGGGCTGTTGTTTATACTAGCTTAAGTTGATAGCCTTATTAATAGGCTAAAACAATCATGTTAAGTATGACTGATGCCTGAAGCTATTCTTTGCTCTCTTTTTTCACTTAACTTTTCAATTTTTGAGAAAACCCGAAGTATATCGGTAGCAGATATGATGCCGACTAATTTATTATCTTTATCGACTACTGGTAAAGCACCGACTTTATGCTCAGCCATAAGGGCTGCAGCTTCCGATACATAAGTATCAGGATTAACCGTTAATACACCTCGACGCATAATATGTTGTACTTTTTGAGGAACCACATGCAGCTCTACTGTATTTTTATCACTGGCAGGCTCTATGGCGTTAGAATTATTTCTTGGTCCTAAGGCTTTGTATAGATCTCTATCAGAAACAATGGCAATTACTTTGCCTTTTTCAACCACGGGTATGTGACGAACTTTTTCATAATGAATTAAAAAAAAGACCCTATCAATTAGGTCATGTTGCTCAACAGTAAATACTTTTGACTTCATTAAATCTTCAACGCGCATAACTTATTCTCCTAGTTACAATACCATTTTAATAATATGGTATTGTTCGTATTTTTACAAGCAATTAAACTTAATAGTTTAGGAAGATTACTCTTAAATTATTCGTTGCATAAGTCATCGCATGAAATAAGTCATTCAAGGGTCAAAATCAGAATATCAAGCAATTTCTTTAATGCCTACTTGACTAGATTTTTTTTCTTGAGGCTACTTACATGATGTGTTGGGTTGCGAAAAGATGCAAATCAAGCTACTGACTCATCAGCGTTATGGGCAAGAATTAGGCGTATGCTTAGTGGGCGGGGATAAAGCTAGGATGAAGAACATCGAATCAGTGTAACTAAAGAGGCTATTAATTACATTTTCATAGGGAATTCTGGAAACAATTGAATTGTTATCCATAGAACTAAACAAGTAATAAGCAAAAATGTAGTTATGATGGTTTTAGTGGCGTCTTTGTTAAACATAATTCTTACCTTTCTATTGCAGTATCCCAAATTAGCGAATATAGGGGTTAATTTTAGGGTTTCTTGAAATCGCGTTTAAATTATTCGTAAGTAAAGCTAGGTTAGATCAGATTGGCTTTAATGAAAACACCAGCCTGATCAATTTTCTTGCGTGTAAAACTATGCTCCGATTAAAGATATATCCGATTTGAAAATTAAAGCAAATTAATGTTGTTGCGCGGGATCCTAAGTTCCGAATGGTAACCTTGATAAGGCATACACAGTCCTAGCATTGCCGGAAACGCCACCACGCGCGACGTTTGTAGTCTTATTTAGACCTACATCTGCTGGGCACTATGTCACCAGAATGCAAGGCGCTAGCAAGTAAGGCCTGTTGTATGCCGATTTTTGTTAACGCCTGTAAATCCTCGTTATGCCGTATGCCACCAGCCGCAACAAAGTGTTGTTTTGGATAACGCTTACAAAAAGTCGTCAATGTTTCTACATCAGGGCCTTGTCTGCCACCCACTCGATTTAAGGTCATGATGATAATGGTCTCTGGCCACAAGCTTTGATCACTAAATAGACTAGTCGCACCTAAAGCGCCCAATGCCCCATAATCCAACGATAGAATAAAGCGTTTTTTAAAGGCTTTAAGTTCCACTGTCTGATCCTCGTTATAACATTCACTACCTAATACGGGTAGATGATTATCAGCATAAGCTTTAAGCGTTTGATAACCGCTATCTATCCAAAAGGTTTTTTGCGGATAGGTCTTAAGCAATTCAGCGATGAGTGCTTCATGATGACCTAATCCAGTAATGGCATTTAAGTCGGCGATATAAAAGCAATCAAAATCAGTCAATGTTAGAAAAGCCGCCATGACTTGAAAAAGATCTGCCGACTGACAGAGTTGGCTATGAATGGGTAGATACTGATCACGCAAACCCAAATGCGCATGGACGACTAGGCCGTCTTTTAGATCAATAACGGGAATTATTTTCATGGGTAAAGCCGATGTCATAGTTCTGATGATAAACTGTGTATATGAAAATTTTAGTATTTGAGTATATCACTGGCGGTGGCTTTAATAAGCAGAATCTACCCGAAGCTTTGCTGGCTGAGGGCTGTTTGATGCTGCAAGCCTTGTTGGATGACCTGCGTCGTTATGCACAGCTAGGTCATGAACTTGAAGTCATGGTGATGCTAGATCAGCGCGTTAACGCCTTAATTAATACTTCGGGTCTGCAAGCTGTTGTTATTTCGCCGGAACAAAATACGACTGATGAATTTACCCGCTTAGCGCAGCATTGCGATGCCATCTGGCCGATTGCACCAGAGTTTGACGGGATATTACAAGGCTTGTGTCAGACCGTTGCTGATTTAAATAAGTTGTTATTAACCTCGCCCGCACAGGCCGTGGCTATAGCCGGTGATAAATGGCTTAGCTATCAAAAGCTTAAACAACATCATATTACTACCGTGCCGACCCGATTATTTATCGGAGTTAATCAGTATGAGGGGGATTGCTCGGCATGGGTCGTTAAGCCCTTAGATGGTGTAGGTTGCTTAGACAGTTATATACTCACTGATAGACACGATTTTATGGCTATGCAGGCACGTAGTGGTCGCTATATTATTCAGCCGCAATTAGCTGGACAAACTATTAGCTTATCGTGCTTGTTTAAGCATGGAAGGGCTTGGTTGCTGTGTGCTAATCAGCAGCAGTTTACGATCAGCAAGCAACAATATCATTTAGCTGAGCTCATGGTGAATTATACCGAGCAGTTAGCGGCTTATAGGCCCTTAGTCGATGCTATTGCCTTAGCACTGCCCGAGTTATGGGGTTATGTAGGTATCGATTTAATAGAAACACCGGAACAGACGTGGGTGTTAGAAATAAATCCGCGCTTAACGACTTCTTTTGTAGGTATTTATGAGGCTTTGGGGCTTAATGTAGCCGAGGCTGTTATGCAATTAGTCCACGGTGTACCGCTTTTAAAAACCCAGTGTCATCAAGCCGTCAGTCTTCAGGTATCGTCATGAACTTAGTTAATAGAGTCGGTTGGGATATAGGCGGTGCTCATGTTAAAGCCGCCGTTATCAATGATCAAGGTGAATTACTGGCTGTTTATCAGCAGCCTTGTCCGTTATGGAAAGGCTTGGAGTACTTGCAACAGGCGGTCAGGGCTATCTTAACGGAGATCAGCGATCAGGCTGATATTCATGCCATAACCATGACCGGTGAGTTGGTGGATTTGTTTGTAGATAGAGACGATGGTGTAAAACAGATCATCAGCACGATGCAGGCTTTATTAGCGGGGCAATGCTGTTATATTTATGCGGGTCTAGCCGGATTTATTTCGGCAGAACACGTTGAAACTTTGCATTATTCAGCGATAGCTTCGGCAAATTGGTTGGCCAGTGCTGGCTATGCTGCACAAAAAATCGATAGTGGCTTGTTTGTCGATATCGGCAGTACCACTACCGATATACTGGTGCTTAAAGATGGACATGTACTAGCTCAAGGTTATAGCGATTATCAGCGCTTAATCTCCAAAGAATTAGTTTATACCGGCATCGTTAGAACAGCTGTGATGGCTGTTGCGCAGACTGCCAAAGATCAAGGTCAGGACATAGGTCTCATGGCAGAATATTTTGCTACTATGGCCGATGTTTATCGCGTCACTGGTGAGCTTGATGAAGTCCATGATCAAAGTGAAACGGCTGATGGTACTGAGAAAACGGACATTGCCAGTGCCAGACGTTTATCTCGGTTACTGGGTAGTGATTTTGTTGTAGAGGAGTTACCGCGCTGGAAAGCCTTTGCAGAAAATATTAGAGAACAACAACTGCAAAAAATTTTACAGGCTAGTCTGTGTCGTTTGCAAGCCAGTGAGCTCGATCAACAGTATCCTTTAATAGGTGCAGGCGTAGGCCGCTTTTTAGTTAAAGACCTGGCTCAGCGATTAGGTCGAGCTTATGTTGATTTTACTTATTTACTGCCTAAAACTTTTATACAAGCGGGGTTGAGTGCTGCTGACTGTGCGCCTGCTGTCGCCGTAGCTTGTTTGCTGAACGTATCGGATAAGAATTGAATGAATAAGCCTATGACGCCGAAAACTACTAAGAGTACCGAAGCTAAAGCTAGTGCAATGCCTAAGAATGCCGAAACTAAGGTTACTGCTACACCTAAGGTGCGATCAGCAAAGAAACCCACCCAAAAGAATCCAGAGCCTAAGTCAATAGTTCCGTGGTCTTATCGACTGTTATTGATCACTATTGAATTGTTAGGTTTGGCCATGACGGCAGTTTTTGCCATTATGATGTTATTAGGTTATTCGGCTAGCTTATTTACAGGAACTAGTTTTTTTTCGAGTTTACTGCCTTTTGCCATAGGCGTCTTAGCCTTGATTCTAATCATGTCTGGCTTGCTAATAGCTTGGTATAAGTTTAGGAAATGGTTGCATAGCAAGCAATTACTCTGGCCGGCACTACTATCCATTAGCTTGACTATAGGGATAGGCTGGTATTTTATGCAAGAGCAATTTTCGCCCATACATGCACACTTTCGTACTTTAGTCGGTGGTAAGCAAGAAGCCGGTAAAGTAACCATTGCCCATCAGGTTTATGCCGCTTATAGGCGTCAGGATGTCACGCAATTACAAACTATGATGCAGCGTGCTCAGGACTATAATGCCGTCATTAACGAGGCTGCAACAGAGTTTGCGCTTGATCCAGCTTTATTACAGGGTGTTGCTGCGACTGAGTCTTCCTTTTTGCCTCGTAATAGTTCCGATGGCGGTCATGGCTTATTTCAAATCACACAAGTGCCTAAAGCAGTAATTCAACAAGCAGGTAAACGCTTAGCTGAACATCAAATGTCTTTACACAACCATCGCCATAATGCCTTTTTAGCGGCTGCCACACTTAAGTATTATTTAGCAGAGATGAAGGGTGATTTGTTTTTGGGCTTGCTGGCTTATAACATAGGGCCCGCCAATGGTGGTTTGCGCTTCATTATGCAACAGTATGGTGCCACCGACTTCGTGACTATTCAGCCTTATTTACAAAGCTTGCCGCGAGATTATCCTATACGGGTTTTATCTTATGCACTGGCTTTTAGAGTCTGGCAAAAAGAAGGTAAATTACTCCCTTATGAAGAAGGCAGTAATGCTCTACATATTCAAGCTATTGGTATTCCAGGTTTGCAAGATGACTTTTTAGGATAGATGAATCGCTGATCAGGCTGTGTTTTCGGAGCATGTTATCAATCTCCAGCCAAACTAGCTAATAGCTCGTCTCGGATTTTAGCTTGTTGTTCTGGATCGGTAATAGCTTGTAAGTTTTGATCGGTAATGTAAAACATATCTTCAGCACGACTGCCTATGGTGGTGATCTTTGCATTGAGTAAGTTGACCTGCTGCTTGATAAAAGCACTGCCTATTTTGGCCAATAGTCCGGCATGATCTGTGGTGATTAGTTCTATCAATGTATGTCGATTTAAAGGGTCGGCAATGAATTTAATGCTAGTCGCAATAGGAAAGTGCTGGGCTTGTCGTGATTTAGATTGACGATGGATGTTGACGTGGCCTTTTGCCTCGCCGTCTAGCAGATTTTGCCGTAGTGCTGAGCAAATATGAGTGACTCTACAGGAATCATTAATAGGTTCGCCAGATTGTTCCAAGACCTGAAAACTATTCAGTGCATAGTTATTCTGTGTCGTCATAATTCGAGCGTCTAATACGGTGAGACCAAGTTGGTCGAGTGTTGCGGTGCTGATGGAAAATATAGGCCCGACATCTTTCGTGTAAATAAATACATCGGCGCTGCCATGTTGAGTTTGTGGGCTGAGTAAGACTAGTGGTAAATCAGCTTCATTAACTGAGTTAATAGCTAGGGTATGCCAGGCTATTTCTTCTGCTGAATAACGTAAAAAATAATCATCGCTGGTGTGTTGCCAGACATTGTTGATGAGGTCGTTGCTTAAACCTAAAGTAATCAGCTTTTCGTGGGCTTCTTGTTTATTTTCTAGTAAGCGATCTTTTAGTGCGCTGGGATTTTGTAGGCCATGACGTAAGGCGCTGTGAGTGGATAAATACAGTTCTTTTAGTAAAGAGTCTTTCCAGTCATTCCATAACTCAGGGTTGGTGGCGCGTATATCCGCTACTGTTAGTAAATAGAGATGATTAAGGTACTCTACGCTGCCAACTTTTTGAGCAAATTCATGGATGACGTCGGGATCGCTAATGTCCTTGCGTTGAGCGGTCACTGACATCAATAAATGCGTGCGCACTAGCCAAGCGATTAGATTAGTGTCATGAGTTGAGAGTTCGTGTTGTAAACAGAAGTCGCGGGTTATGTTTTCACCAAGCTTGGAATGGTCGCCGTTTTGGCCTTTGGCGATATCATGAAATAGCCCAGCAATAAACAGTAGCTCAGGTTTGGCTAGGAGTTTAAACACACTATTACATAGAGGAAGTTCATTGTTATGGGCTTCTAGGGAAAAGCGTCGTAAATTACGGATAAGAAATAGAGTGTGTTCGTCGACGGTATAAATATGAAATAAATCATATTGCATACGGGCAATAATATTGGCAAAGCAGGGTAGATAGGCGGCTAATACGCCATAACGATTCATGCGTCTTAGTTCATGAGTCAGGCCATGAGCTCTACGAAATATTTCTATAAAGAGTTGATTGGCAGACTTGTTTTGTCTAAAGCTGTCATCAATCAGCGGTAGGCTTTTTCGTATCAAACGTATCGTGGTGGCGCGAATGCCTTGCAGTGTAGGGTTTAGTTGTAGAATTAAAAAAACTTCTAAAAGAGCCAGAGGGCGCTGTTCAAATAAGTGATCGTTAGTGGTTTCAAGATAACCATTAATAGCGACAAAGTCATCGTTAATGGGTGTGATTCTAGCAAGTTCATCGGTAATAAAGCGCTCGTTAAAAAGTTGCAATAGCATTTCATTAAGCCGTTCTATGTTGAGCAAGGTTTTAAAATAAAACTGCATAAACTCTTCAACGTCTTGATTAGGTAGTTTGGCGATGAAGCCAAATTGCCTAGCTAGGTCACGTTGGTAATCAAAAACAAGTCGATCTTCAGCGCGGTTAGTGAGTAGATGCAGTGCATAACGAATACGCCACAGGACATCGCGCGCAGCAATGAGTTCGGTATATTCAGCTTCGGGTAAGAAGTCGTATTTAATTAATTCTTTTAGGGTTGATGAATTGTAATGGCGCTTAAAAACCCAAGCGATGATTTGCATATCACGCAAACCACCGGGACCTTCTTTGATATTAGGTTCAAGGTTGTAGGCGGTATCATGAAATTTAGCGTGGCGTAGGCGCTGTTCTTCCATCTTAGCGGCAAAAAACTGATCGGATGGCCAAATGTTTTCAGGCGTGATGCGTAATTTAAGCGCTTCATAAAGTGCAAGCTGTCCAGCAATATGGCTGATTTCGGTCAGGCTGGTCATGATAGTTTGATCATCCAACGCAACATCCACGCATTCGTCAATCGTGCGTACGCTGTGCCCTGGTTTTAAACCAATGTCCCAAAGAAAGGTAAATAAATTAGATAGCGCTTCTTGATAAGGCGCAGTATCGTTAGAGTCGAGCAGGATAATTATATCAATGTCAGAATGAGGGAATAGTTCTCTACGGCCATAACCACCGACTGCGCATAAGCTAAGTTGGGTGGCGTGGTCGCCTAGGAAATGTTCCCAGCAACAACTTAAGATTAAATCGATAAAATCAGATTTTTCTTTCAATAGATCCGAAACAGAATGTTGAGGATCAAACTTGAGCTTTAACTCTAGATCTTTTTGTTTTAATAGATGCTTAAATTGCTTGAGGTTATCTTTTTGCTCAAAAAGACTGACATTAATATAGTTTTTCAAAATAGTTATTGCTCTTCTTGGCGTAACGTAAGAATTTCATAGCCATTTTCTGTGACTAGCAGGGTATGTTCAAATTGCGCTGATAAACTGCGGTCTTTGGTGATAGCTGTCCAGCCATCTGCTAAAACTTTAACGTGATGTTTTCCTAAATTTATCATGGGTTCAATGGTGATGATCATGCCGGCTTCTAAGGTAAGGCCAGTGCCGGCCTTGCCGTAATGCAGAACTTGCGGCTCTTCATGGAATTTTTTGCCTATGCCATGTCCACAAAAATCTCTGACCACTGAATAGCGGTTGCTTTCAGCATGTTGTTGTATGGCATGCCCTATGTCACCTAAGGTAGCGCCTGCTTTGACTTGCTTTATGCCTAGGAACATGGCTTCTTGGGTGATTTTAATGAGTCGTTTTGCATGGGGACTCACTTCACCTACACAAAACATTTTGCTGGTATCACCATGATAATCATCTTTAATGACAGTAATGTCGATATTAATAATGTCGCCCGATTTAAGTTTCTTATCACCGGGTATGCCGTGACATACCGTATGGTTAATTGAGGTGCAGATAGATTTTGGAAAGCCGTGATAATTGAGTGGTGCAGGAATGGCTTGTTGTATATCAACAATATAATCGTGACAAAGTTTGTCTAGTTCATCAGTAGTAACGCCAGGAACAACGTAGGGTTCTATCATTTCTAAAACTTCGGCAGCCAATTTACCGGCGACACGCATTTTTTCAATTTCAACAGCGGTTTTAATAATGATGCTCATTAGTGATCAAGTTTTGGGTTATAAGATGATGAAGCTTAAGCTTTCAGAGCTAACAATGGCAGGGGCTTAAACCATTAAAGGAGCGTCTTGAATCTTGAGCAGGTAGGTGATTTTAACAGAGGTTTGCTTGTTGTAAAAAAATAATTATGGTATAAAGGCGTGTTAAATTTTTTAACAAATACTCACGCTTATCGTCACGTTTGCTAGGGTGCTGACTACTTCATGCAGTTAGTTAGCCAACGGGGTAAGTGGAGGCGTAACCCAACTCGGAATGATTGTTCCGATTTTAAAAACTTAGGAGATATAAATGGCAGCAGTATCCATGCGTCAAATGTTAGAAGCGGGTGTCCATTTTGGACATCAAACTCGTTATTGGAATCCGAAAATGGCACCTTATTTATTCGGAGCTCGTAACAAAATCCATATCATCGATTTGGAAAAAACGCTTCCATTATTTAATGACGCTATGAATTATCTGAGTCAGATGGCTGCAAACAAAGGAACTATCTTGTTTGTTGGTACTAAAAAATCAGCGCGTAAAGTAGTTGCAGAACAAGCGACTCTTTGTGGTATGCCCTACGTTAATCATCGCTGGTTAGGCGGTATGATGACTAACTTTAAAACGATTAAGAAATCAATTAACCGTCTTAAAGAATTAGAAGCTATGAAAGCTGATGGTACGCTTTATCAACGTTTTGGCAAAAAAGAAGCTTTAGGTATGGAGCGTGAGCTAGAAAAACTAGAACGGAGTCTAGGTGGTATCAAGGATATGAAAGGCGTTCCAGATGTTATTTTCGTATTAGATGTTGGCTATGAAAAAAACGCTATTAGCGAAGCTCAAAAACTTGGTATTCCAGTTGTCGGTATTGTTGATTCTAACAATTCACCTGAAAAAATTGATTATGTTATTCCTGGTAATGACGATTCAATTCGTGCTGTTAAATTGTATTGTGAAACCGTTTGTGCGGGTGTACTTGATGCAAGATCAGCAAGTTTAGGACTATCAGCTAAGGCTGATGATTTTGTTGAAGAAGCGGCAGCCGCAGAATAATTCTGTTTTTGCCCGCAGGATACCCTGCGAAGTAATCAATTAAGATTAAGCCCAAAAACGCCCCGTAATAGGGGCGTTTTTACAGTGACGACATAATTTAAGGAAACACAAGAATGAGTATTAATATTAGTGCAGCAATGGTAAAGGAGTTACGTGAAAGAACGGCCTCCGGTATGATGGAATGTAAAAGAGCTTTAGTTGAAGCTGA
>CAIVGC010000403.1 GCA_903905335.1 uncultured Methylococcaceae bacterium | reverse complement strand
GTCAAGGAAATGGAATAAACTTTCTTTCGCTCAGTTTCTGATTTGTATTGAAAATCACGCCAACGCTTTATATATCTAACTAATCGATAATACTGCCATACTTCTTCATCACTTAATTTTTCAAAAATTGATTGATGGTGTGTATCTGAAGTAATCCAGTCTACCAGTTCTTTAGGATCAGAATCATCCCAATATTTGTTTTCTTCATTTGCATTTTCTTTACCGACAGCTAACTGATAATTCCCATACTCATCAATTCTGTAAATAGGAAAATCAATGTGTAAAGGTTTACTTTCATAATTGGCAGTTACACACGGTTTTTTTATACGTGGATTTTTAAATCCATGATTCGATAAAACGTCTTTAACAATTTTTTTAGGTTCAATGGGATCAGTAGGCGACGAAGATTTAGTAATCACAACAGCTCTATCAATGTCGTAGTCCCCATCTAAAGGAATAATACCTGTATGAGTTGCAAGTGAGCCTTGCAGAAAGTTAGAATCCACCACATACCCTTCATCTTTAAAGGCACTTTCAACTTTTGGCGTGATAAGATCGTCCTTCTCGCGAGCTTCTTTATATTTATCACTTTCCCTAGTTAATTTAATATTTTTGATAAAATTTATGTATTGTGTTTGTAATGACATTGATAGGAATCCTTATATAAAAATGATTATTTAATTAAACTAATGCTGCTTAAAACTTGAGACTAATAAAACTAACCAATTCAAATAATTTATCGAAGTTCCCAAGCGAATAGCTATAGCATCGCCACTTCGTTCACCATTGCCTACTGGTAAAAAATCAATTTCGTAACCTATCTGTCCCATAATATGTCCTGAATTTATAGTAAAAAAACTATATATGGGTATTTTTATGTATTTCAACCACTACATATTGTATTTTTTATCGAAAAATAGAATTTAAGTTGATTTAGTCGATTGTTGTTACTCCTAACCTTTCGGGGTCGAGCTGTTTTTTTGTTGATTAATTACTAATATCATGTAACTACAGAAAGACATTTAGTAGCAAACTAGATAATAAAAGTGATCACGATTAGTTTATTGCTTGACCGATTACGACATCCGCTAGTTTTTGTTGTAACTGATTAGCTGAAGTGATTTGAGATTTCAGTTGATCGCAAATTGATATGAGTTCATCAACTTTTGCTACTATACGATATTGTTCTTCTAAGGGAGGTAGTGGAATTGGAAATAACCTTAAAGCCCCCAAATTTAAACCTTTATAAGCAATACCACGTAATTCATCTACGAGACTATTCCAGAAGTAATTTGATCGCATTAAAATAATCATATATGCACCTGAAATAGGCATATAAATCGGAATAACTGCAACTTCGCGTGCTACGTTGTAACCTTTTAAACTAGGATCAACTAAAGCCACGCCGCCAAGGGTTCCTCGGATATTTAATAAAACCTCCCCACCTGTAAGTCTTGTTCTGATGTAGTCCTTTTCTATTTCGTTAGATACTGTACGAACGCCACTTAAATCTATAAATCCTGATTTTACATCACTACATCTTAGTGTAGGTGTGCCACCTGATTTAGGAGCGTTTCCGAGTTTTATAACACCATATGATATTTCTCTTTGTGGTTCTAATAAATTTTGTAAACGCACCCAGTTCCACCCCCGTGCTGCTTTAAATGGAATTTCATTCTCTGAAATTACTGATTGCGGTTTATCTTTCTTAATCTTACCCTCAGCAATCAACTTGGCTTTTTCTGCTTGTATCCGTTTAAGCAATTCACTGGCGGGTTCATCATTGGGATCTTGCGGAACCAATTTACCCATGACAGCGAGTTGTAGCAGGGTTTGTTTTAGTGCGTCGATACTGGCTTCAGTCGTAAACAGGGTATCGAAATGCTCAGAGATGCGTTGCCAATTAGTGTTAAAGTCTTCGGCATTTTGTGATTGGGTGAGTGTGCCGAGCAGATGAGTGACGAGTTTTTCGTGGGCTTCGGCGGCGTTATTATGTTGGTTTTCTAATTGGTCGCAGAGTGCCATGAGTTCATCGACTTTGGCGACGATACGGTGTTGCTCACTTTCAGAAGGCATGGATATTGGAATGGTTGAAAATTGATTTATTGAAATTCCGCCAATAATTCCAGTCATTCGCTCACTAAAGGATTTAAAAAAATAAGGTGACTGATATATATAGAATATGAACCGTGGCACAAAACCAAGCCAAGTTTCATTTGCAAATAACTTGTTACCAAAACAAATATCCATTTCAGTTATACCGATTTTCTTACCTGAACTTCCACCTTCTGAACATATTAAAACTGCTCCTATATGAGCAATTTTAAATGATTCGTTATCAAATGGGATTAAAACACCATTCTGGTAATCTAATTTATCTCTTCCATAGCCCACATCTTTTGTGGCTATAAAGGGGTATCCACTTTTAAGTTTAGTGTATTTTTCTGTTTTCTCATTTTCATTAATGCTGTTTCCATTAAATATCTTACCGGTGTCACCCAGTCTTACCCATTCCCATCCAACAGGCAATTCAAACGGCTTTTCATCATCCGTTATCTCAGCCAATGGTTTACTCTTCTTAATCTTACCCTCGGCCACCAACTTAGCCTTTTCTGCCGCTATCCTTTTCAACAACTCACTAGCCGGTTCATCATTGGCATCTTGCGGCACCAACTTACCACGCACAGCCAGTTCCAAGATCAACTCACGCAGTTTCTTAATGCCGTAAACATTACCCGAACTCCCCGAGCTTCTGCCTCGCCCTGATTTCTTTTCAGTATCTGCCGCCGTCCAAATATCCAGATGCTCAGTGATTAACTGTTCAATACTCACGCCTGTCTCTCCAAGGCATCCGCAAGTATCTTCTTGAGTTGGCTTCGCAAATCCGCAATATCAGCCTGCATCGTTTGATACTGCGCCAACAACACCTCGGGATCATGAATCTCTTGCTCGCCCACATGTGGATTTTTGCAATCTAGGTTGTAATTACGGGCTTTAATGTCCTCAATAGGCATCTTCCAGGCGTATTGATTTTCTTCACGGCTGTTAAAGTTATCCGCTTCATGGCCCCACCAATCAGCTTCTGGCACAAATTCTTCGATCTTCATGGGTTTGGTTTTGTTATAACTTTTAACCCCGGCTGGATAAGGATGCTCATAAAACCAGACCTGTTGCGTCGGTGTGCCTTTGGTAAAAAAAAGTAGATTGGTTTTAATGCCGGTATAAGGCGCAAACACGCCATTGGGTAAGCGCACGATGGTATGCAGGTTACAATCTTCCAACAGTTTTTCTTTAATGCGGGTTTTAATCCCTTCACCAAACAAAAAGCCATCCGGTAAAACCAGTGCCGCCCGACCGCCGGTTTTAAGCAGGTGCATGATTAACACTAAGAACAAATCCGCCGTCTCACGGGTTCTAAAGGTAGCCGGAAAATTGGTTTCGATACCGTCTTCTTCCATACCGCCAAACGGTGGATTGGTCACAATCACATCCACCCGCTCTTTAGGTCCCCAACTGATTAAGGGTTTAGCCAAGGTGTTGTCATGCCGGATATTGCTGGGCACATCAATGCCATGCAAGATCATATTGGTGGTACACAGTAAATGCGGCATGGGTTTCTTTTCGATGCCAAAGATACTGTTTTGTAAGACGGCCTCATCGTCTACTGTTTTAACTGCTTGGCGACGAATATGTTCAATAGCACAGGATAAAAAACCACCCGTACCACAAGCGGGGTCCATGACTTTTTCAGCTAATTGTGGATTAACTTGTTGCACCATAAATTCGGTGACGGCGCGTGGGGTATAAAACTCACCGGCATTGCCTGCGGCTTGTAAATCGCGGAGTAATTGTTCGTACATATCACCAAACAAATGGCGTTCTGAGGCTTTGTTAAAATCCACGCCGTCTTGAATTTTATTAATCACTTGCCGAATAAGTTGCCCAGACTTCATGTAGTTGTAAGCATCTTCAAACACAGAGCGAATCACATAAGCGCGTTGATCGCCGCCTTTGGCTTCCAGTTGTTGTAAGGAGGGGAATAGCTCATTATCCAGAAAGTTCTTAAGCGCATCACCGGTTAAGCCTTCGGCATTAGCCGCCCAGTTGCGCCAGCGATACGCTTCGGGTAACGGTGATTGGTAATCGTCTTGTAGCAGTTCCCATTCACTTTCGCGGTCATCAAAGATTTTTAAAAACAGCATCCAAACGAGTTGGCTTAAGCGTTGCGCGTCGCCATCGACACCCACGTCTTTACGCATGATGTCTTGGATGGATTTAATGGTGGAGG
>CAIVGC010000402.1 GCA_903905335.1 uncultured Methylococcaceae bacterium | reverse complement strand
TGGCCCTATAAACGGCCACAGCTTTAATTTGTGCGATAGGTGATGGCAGCCAATTTAATCGAGGTGATAGTTATTAACGAACATTGCTGATACATGGTGCACGATCCTTACTAAGAGTGGCTGGCAACAAAGATGATCCGCGCAGTCGGTGGCTACAAAGTTTATGTGCCAGACGCAATAAGAATATTGCAGCAGTGGCATTGGCTAATAAAAATGCACGGATTGTCAGGGCGCTAATCGCTCGACAAACAGATTTTCTGCCGGAGGCGAAACCTGCTTAAGTTCTAAGGCAAGCCTTCAAGCTTAAGCAGGTTTATAGAAAGGAATCGTTCATTCACGATTGTTTAGCATAAATGACTAATGGAAAACAGGTCGAACCGGGGTTTGCAAAACCAGATCATCCTGATGTGCCTTGTGCACGACATGCCGATTAGGAGCAAATGTGCGAATAGCCCATTATGGCCAGAGTATAAAAACTCAATTAACAGGCTGAATATAAGTGTGCAGTCGTAGCCCACAATCCAGAAGTGATGATTTGCTTGCAAAACGGGAGGTGTTCATATACGGAATGACGATTTACCCACTACAATTCACATAGAGCCAGATTGAATTATAGGGTTCTTAATATAGGAAAAGTGCAAAAACTTATGAGACGATTAATATCTGATGCACTAGGTTACGCAAAAGTAGGCTCAGTTTGCGGTGAGGGGATCATTGCTTAAGCCTCGCTAAAGATAAAGGAGCTATAGCTGAATTAATGATAGAAGATTTATAGTAATCTGGCTTTTATGTACCAAATTCGTTGATGAGTTAAAAGCAGGCCGCTTCATTAAGCGGCCTGCTTCATTAAGCTGTTATGATTTATTTTTTTGGAATATCTTTAAGATGAACAATCGCTGCATCAACTAATTTTGTTGCTGCGGGTGCATGATTTAAATTGCCTTCGTGAACCGCTTTTTGTAAAAGTTCACCGGCTTCATCTATATGATTTTTAGCAATGCTTTTTGCTACTAAAGAAGCTGATGCTGATTCATCTAAGGCTAATTTAGCATGTTCTACTAATGCAGCAGCGTGGCCTGCTTTACCTTGTGCTGCAGCTGCAATTGCATGCTCTAGTGCTGCATCAGCATGCTTTTCAGCAAATACGTTGGTGCTTAGGCATAAAAGTAAACCTGCTAATACGGGTGTTAATTTTTTCATAATTACTCCTCATTTTTTTATATTGTTGTTTTTATTGCTGATAATTACTTGTTTATTATTAGATTAGCTATCAGCGATGCTAACACTATCATCATAATTTGTTGAACACAACAAAATGTATGTTTGAACGGAGCTTTGTTTTTGCGTGTTTAGTTGCAATGACTGCAACTATGCCATAGATGATGACGATTTTTATTTAATCCTGCTTGTGATTAAATAAAATTTGAGGTTTTATGGGCTGATTTGCAATTTATGCACTGAGGCTAGCTATATGACATGCTACTAGTACTCTAGAAAATTTGATTTGCTAGAGTACTAGTATTTAGAATTATTTAACGTACATAATGAAGTTTTTGTCCAAGCATGTCCGGTGTCACTAAGACTATGCCACCTTGACTGACATGGAAGCGTCTTTCATCTTCGGCTCTATCTTCACCAATAATAGTGCCTTCTGGAATATCACAGCCTTTTTCTATAATAGCTTTGTTAATTCGACAATGACGGCCAATATTAACCTGTGGCAAGATTATAGAGTCTTGTACGGTGGTATAAGAGTTAACGCGTACATTAGAGAATAATAATGAATGTTTAACTTGGGCTCCAGATATAACACAGCCGCCAGAAACCATAGAATCAACCGCTAAGCCTCTACGATCATCATCATCAAAAACAAATTTAGCGGGTGGCGTTTGTTCTTGGTGTGTCCAAATAGGCCAACTGTTGTCATATAAGTTCATGCCTGGATTGACGCCGATAAGCTCCATATTGGCTGACCAGTATGCATCAATGGTGCCTACATCGCGCCAGTAGCTTTGTTCTCCACTTTGTAAATCTAAAAAGGGATAGGCATTAACAATATATTTATCGATAACAGCGGGAATAATATCTTTACCGAAATCATTGCTAGAGCCTACTGTGTCGGCATCTCTTTGTAATTGCTCAAATAAGAAATCAGCATTGAAAATATAGATACCCATAGACGCTAAGGCCGTATCGGTTCGGCCTGGCATAACAGGAGGATGTTCGGGTTTTTCAATAAAGGCTTTAACGCGACGATTTTCGTCAACATCCATCACTCCAAAGGCAGTCGCTTCTTCTAAGGAAACTTCTAAACAGCCGATAGTTAGGTCAGCATTCTTTTCGATATGATCGGCAAGCATTGCGCCATAATCCATTTTGTAAATATGATCGCCCGCTAAAATTAAAATATGTTGTGGCTTGCGTGTGCGCAATATATCAATGTTTTGATAGATAGCATCTGCGGTACCTTTATACCAAGAATCTTCACCGTGTCTTTGTTGTGCAGGCATTAAATCAACATATTCGCCAAATTCACCCCGTAAAAAGCCCCAGCCTTGTTGGATATGGCGTATCAATGAGTCGGCTTTGTATTGCGTTAAAATACCTATTTTACGGATGCCCGAGTTGACGCAGTTAGATAAAGGAAAGTCGATAATGCGAAATTTACCACCAAAGGGAACCGCAGGTTTGGCACGCCAGTCTGTCATGTTGACAAGCCTTGAGCCACGCCCTCCTGCCAAGATTAAGGCAATGGTATTGCGGGTTAAATGACCGATATTTTGTTCCTGTTTATAATTACTTGACCCTGACATTTTTCATCCCATGTTGATATAGATATTACAACGGTTAGTTATTTTGGTAAGATTCTACTAGACATTTATTCTACATACTACACCGAGGCTATTCAAAGTGATAAAGGATTCTAATAACACACTTGATTCTGAAGTGACTGAGTTGCTAACCGATAAAGCGGTAGCGAGTTCACCTAAAGCAAAAACTACTAAAGAGAAGGTAATTAAGACCTCATCTGCTAAGGATGAAAGTACAGTTAAAAAAAGCGTAAAAGCTAAGCCAATCCCTAAAATTAAGACTAGTGCCGTCATTAAGCCCAAAGCTACGACTAAAGACGTTATTAAAAAAGCGGCCATTGAGTTAATTACGCCTATTATCAAAACAGTCAAAAATAAGTTGCTGAGTAACGATATGTTGAAAATTACGGAAGCTAAGCATCATGATCCGTTTTCGATTTTGGGTCGACATGCCAAGAAAGATTTAATACAGATTACTATTTATCTGCCTTATGCTGAATCGGTTAAATTTAGTCATGATGGCGCTGAGTTGGATAGAATCACAGGCACTGATTTTTTTGAAGCAAGCGTAAAGCCAGAAACACTACCAGCGCATTATCAGTTAATCTGGTTAGACAAAAGCGGCTACCGTCACGAAACCTATGATCCTTATGATTTCGGTACCCAATTACCGGAATTTGATCAATATCTATTCGCCGAAGGTAAGCATTGGCATGTTTATCAAAAGCTGGGCGCACATTTACACAGTGTCGACGGAATAGCCGGCGTCTTGTTTACTGTTTGGGCACCGAGTGCCGGTCGAGTCAGTGTCGTTGGTGATTTTAATCAGTGGGATGGTCGTTGTAACCCTATGCGTAGTTTGGGTGGTAGTGGTATTTGGGAGATTTTCATACCCGGCCTAAAAGAGGGTTGCTACTATAAGTTTGAAATCTTAAACCGCTTTAGTAATGAAATCTTACTTAAAACCGATCCTTATGGACAACAGTTTGAGTTTAGGCCTAATACCTCCTCTATTGTGGTTAAGCCTGATACGTATACTTGGCAAGATCAGCCTTGGTTAACGGCAAGAACTAAACATGATTGGTTGCATCAGCCTATGGCTATCTACGAGGTGCATCTAGGCTCTTGGAAACGCGATCATCAAGGTAATTTTTTGACTTACCGTGAACTAGCAGTTGATTTGGTAGATTACGTTAAGCAAATGGGTTTTACACATATTGAGTTATTGCCTATTACCGAGCATCCGTTTGATGGTTCTTGGGGTTATCAAACGACAGGTTATTTTGCACCGACTAGTCGTCATGGTTCACCCGATGATTTTCGCTATTTTGTTGATACCTGCCATCAAAATGGCATAGGCGTTATTCTGGATTGGGTGCCTGCACATTTCCCTAAAGATGCGTTTGCCTTGGCGCGCTTTGACGGTAGTGCTTTATATGAACATGAAGATCCTCGTAAAGGCGAACATCGTGATTGGGGTACTTTAATTTACAACTATGGTCGCAATGAAGTTAAAAACTTTTTATTGGCCAGTGCTAATTTTTGGTTGGAAGAGTTTCACTTAGATGGCTTAAGAGTTGATGCCGTAGCGTCTATGCTGTATTTGGATTATTCCCGTGAAGAGCATGATTGGGTCGCTAATCAATATGGCGGTAATGAAAATCTGGAAGCCATAGACTTTTTTAGAGAGCTGAATGCCGTTACTCATGATTTACATCCTGGCACGGTGATGATGGCCGAAGAGTCTACCTCGTGGCCACAAGTGACACGTCCAACTTGGACCGGTGGCTTGGGTTTTTCCATGAAGTGGAACATGGGTTGGATGCATGATGTGCTTTCTTATATGAGTGAAGAGCCTATACATCGTAAATACCATCATGATAGCCTGACTTTCGGCATGCTCTATGCGTTTACTGAGAACTTCGCCTTGCCTTTTTCACATGATGAAGTGGTACATGGTAAAGGTTCATTATTGAACAAAATGCCGGGTGATGAGTGGCAACGTTTTGCTAATCTGCGCTTGTTGTATACTTTTATGTACACTTATCCCGGCAAAAAGCTGTTATTTATGGGCTGTGAGTTTGGTCAAGGTACCGAATGGAATGCCAATAACGATTTAGATTGGTATGTGCTGGATTACCCGCATCATAAAGGTACACAAACGTTGGTTAAGGATTTGAATCATCTTTATAAAACCCATCCGGCGTTGTTTACTCATGACTTTGATCATCAAGGTTTTGAATGGATAGATTGTCATGATGTTGAACAATCTATTATTAGTTACCGACGTAAGAGTGCCTTTGAAGAGTTAATTATCATTCTTAATTTTACGCCAGTGCCTAGAATGAATTATCGATTGGGTGTGCCTGAAGCAGGCGCTTATGCTGAAATTTTTAACTCGGACTCTCATTATTACAGTGGTAGCAATACCGGTAATGGTGTGGTGATTTCAGAGCCAACTAAATGGATGAATTTACCTCATTCCATTAATCTTAATTTGCCTCCGTTGGGCGCTTTAATTTTAAAGTTATAAGCTGAAGGCGAAAGGCTAAGGGTGATATTTCACCTTTAGCCTGTTTTTACTAACTTAAGCATAGAAACGATGAAAAAAATTCTTTTTGTAAGTAGTGAAGTGCATCCCCTAATTAAAACGGGGGGACTTGCTGATGTATGTGGAAGTTTACCTAAAGCCTTAGCTGATTTATCTCAAGATATTAAGCTGATATTGCCTAGGTATCAGGCTTTGAAAATCACTGAAGAAGTGCGTTTTCTGTGTTCGGTCAGAGTTGATAATCGGAATGTTAATATTCTGGAAACCCAACTACCTAATAGTCAGGTAACGGTGTTGCTGGTCGATTATCCGACTTATTTTAATTTCCCTGGTAATCCCTATGTTGATGAATTGGGTGAACCTTGGCCCAATAATGCCGAACGTTTTGGTTTGTTTTGCCGGATTGCCGTGGAAGTAGCAATGAACAGAGCATATTTAGATTGGCAGCCAGATATCGTGCATTGTAATGATTGGCAAACTGGTTTAGTTCCGGCTTTATTATCTCTGGAATATGAGCCTCCAAAGACCGTTTTTACTATACATAATATGGCTTATCAGGGCTTGTTTCCTAAGACGGCGGCTTATGATTTAAATATACCCGGACGCTTATGGCATATCGCTGGTTTGGAATTTCATGACATGCTGTCTTTCATTAAAGGCGGTTTGGTCTATGCCGACTTTATTACTACGGTGAGCCCCAGTTATGCCTTAGAAATTCAAACTGCAGAGTTTGGCTATGGACTTGAAGGTTTGCTAGCTTTTCGTAAAGCCTCTTTAGGCGGCATTATTAATGGTATTGATGTAGAGCAATGGAATCCTGAAGCTGATCCTTATATTGCCGAGACTTATACTGCGGCAACGCTTAATAAGAAACGACTTAATAAAGCAGACGTGCAACAACAGTTTTCCCTGCCTGTTAATGACAAAATACCTTTGTTTTCATTGATAGGTCGCTTAGTCGAACAAAAAGGTATTGATTTGTTAGTTGAGTGTCTACCAGAAATGATGGCCATGAATTTACAATTTGTGTTGTTAGGGAGTGGTGATAAGGCCTATGAAAAACAACTACAAGCCTTGGCTGACCAATATCCCGAAAAGATAGCGATTAAGCTAGGCTATGATGAAGTCTTAGCTCATGTGATTGAAGCCGGTTCTGATGTTTTCTTAATGCCTTCTAAATTTGAACCCTGTGGCTTGAATCAAATGTATAGCCAACGTTATGGCACGATTCCTATCGTAAGAAAAACTGGAGGTCTGGCCGATACAGTAATAGATACCTTGCCAGAAACACTAGCACTAGCCACAGCTAGTGGAGTTGTTTTTAATGAAGCCAGTGCAGGTGCTTTATTAGAAGCGATTAAACGCGCTTTGCTTTTATATAGTGTTCCTAATACGTGGAAGAAAATGCAGGTGAATGCGATGAACAAAGACTTTTCATGGCAACGCTCTGCTGAACAGTATTTGGAACTATACGATAATTTGTAAATAATCAGTGTGTTTGGATTTCCGTAGCTTGGGCTACATGCTTTTCGCAACCCAACACACTGCTTTAAGCTCATTTTGAGAGTAGACGGATGCATGAAATTCAACTGCTGTATGTAGAAAATATCATCACCAGAAAGAAAAGTACTCCACAACAAGAATTATGTTTTGTTATGCGTGTGGCTAATTTAAGCCATGACAAAAAAGTAGAGGTGTTGTGGGCGGGTGAGCAAGGTGAATGGCAGGTTCTATCAGCCAGCTATCAGCATCAACTAGGTGAAGATCAGGAGTGCTGGGGCGCGAAAGTCATCATTAAAGCATTGGGGCAGAATAGTTTACCCGGCAATATTAGCTTTGCTTTGCATTACCAATGCTTAGGTCAAGAGTATTGGGATAATCTATCCGGAAGTAATTATGCTAGTCAGGCGGATTCGGGTATTCAATTAACGGCTAGCCAGAACTTGCAACAGCTAGGTTTTGAACCTAAATTGAAAGTTGGGCAGCAACGAATTCCTATTACTCTCTCCGTTAATCAAGCTCTACAAGCCCAAACTGTTACTCTGCATTGGACGACGGATAATTGGCTGACTAGCCATAAAACACCTTGCCATTTTAATCGCCATTATTGGCATGAACATGCGCAGAGTAATGCTAGAAATCCTAATCAATATGGCTCACAGATTTGGCAGGGCCTGCTTAAAATCAATAATGCTTATCGTGTACAGTATTCAATTTCTTGTGACACCCCTAATGGGGTGTTATGGGATAACAATAACGGTAATAATTATGAGCTTAGTCATGAGCCCTTAAAGCTGATGATTCTTAATTTACATTGTTATCAGGAAGCCCAGCAAGATGAAAAATTTAGCCAAATAGCCAAAGCTATAGATGACTTAGGCGTGGATATCGTTTGTTTTCAAGAAGTCGCGGAGCTTTGGAATGAGGGTTTAGGTGATTGGTCTACTCACTCAGCTAATATCATCAATAATAAACTTAAACACGCCTTTCATCATTATAGCGATTGGTCGCATTTAGGCTTTGATAAGTACCGTGAGGGCGTGGCTATTTTAAGTCGATATCCACTACAGCATCAGGCAGCTAGATATGTTTCTGATAGTGAAAGCGTCTACAGCATTCATGCTAGAAAAGTCATTATGGCGCAAGTTTACGTGCCTCATATCGGCTTGCTTAATGTGTTTTCAGCACATTTAAGTTGGTGGGAAGATGGTTTTGCTCAGCAATTTAAAAGATTGAGTTCATGGGCTCATGAGCTTCAAGATCAATCGGTATCTGCTACCTTACTCTGTGGCGATTTTAATATCACCAGCGCTTCAGAGGGCTATAAGTTAGTCGTCAATGGTAATGAGTATGATGATCAATTTTTAGCCATACAAGATCAGCGTGCTTTTGAAAAAATATTTAAGGTGAATGATGCTTACTGGAGTAACTATCTTGCCGATGATTATCGTATTGATTATATTTTTATGAATAAAGCCAGTGAGTTAAAGGTACATTCCGGACGTGTGTTATTTACCGATGATGATTATGGCAGAGTCTCAGATCATTGTGGCTACCTAATGAGCTTTGAACCCAAGTAATTAAGCAATGACAGGAGATCCTATGTCCGACGCAGAACATTATGCCAAGCCTGTGCATGGGCATTTAGGTGGCTATTTTCAAAGAGTGAACGATTTCAATCATACCTTTGATATACGCTGGGGAAAAATAGAGTTTGATGTGAATTTTGGTGTGCAGGCCAACGTCAAAGTAGTCCTTAAAGTTTATCGAGAGCAGGGCAGTTGCGAAACTTATTTGGTTGATACTGATGCTTATGATATTCAATGGGATAGACATAAACGCAAAACACGGGACTTTTATGTCTTACCCTTCTCCAATCATTTCGGCCCTATTACCTGCGTTAAGTTTGCTTATTTAGTGCATCTGCATGAGCATTCTTTGGCTTCTGAGTTTGATTATCTATTTATGGATAGCCAGCAAGTACAAAATGGTCATGATCAAAATCGCGTGATCACTAATGAAGGACGTGCAACTAATAGTTATCGTACTTATGAATTGAATGCCGTTGAATTACAGTGTGATGCTGATTGGTATAATCATCATATTGATGATTTAAAATTAACGCCCAAGTTTACTAAAGGTCAGCAATATCATCCCTATCATCCCAAGCGCTATATTCACGATCATATCGATAAGGTGATTCACAGTCGTAGGCAAAATCCACAGCGGCTTTGTACTATTAAAGTCAGTGTTGATTGTATAGATGACACCGATTTTATAAATCATTTAATCTTCGCAAGTGAAGAAGGCGTCTTAGTTCAGTGCATCGTCGATTGGCGTAAAATGACACTGACGAATAGTGAGAATTATGCGCGCTTAAAGTGCGCCAGAGTTGAACTGATCGGTGTGTTTTGTACGCCTCAACATCATTTGATTGAAGTTGAGCCAGATATGCATACCAAATTCGTAATCTTCAACGATGAGGACTGCATCTTAGGTTCCTTTAACATCACCTTTGACCGCTGGTGGGCAAACTGGGAATCAGGTATGACTTTCCAGTCCAAAGGTGTTTGTAGGTTGTTGGATAATATATTTCAAAGTCAGCGCGGCGGTGTTAATCAGCGCTATGGCATAGATCCTTTAAGTCATTTTAATCTGCTCTATACCTTTGGCAGGCAAGTAATGCAAAATGGTCAGCTCTATCGTCCGCATCATGCCATTTTGGCTGAGATTCATAGAGCCAAGCATTCTATTAAGTTATGTTTGTTTCTAATGGGTGATTTATTAGGTGATTATCATGATAGCGTGGTTGATGCGTTAATACAGGCTCATCATCGGGGTGTTTATGTCCATATTTTATTTAATGGCCATTTGGCCAGACAAGGACGCATAGGCTTAGAGCGTTCAATGCATGATGAGCTTAATCGAGCATTATTACCGGCAGTGCAGCGTTTAAGAAATGCAGGCATGGCCGTGGGCTTGGTTTATGGCATGGATGATCACCCTGTACCTTATTCACCGATACACTCTAAGTATTGTATTATTGACGATTCTATTGTTATAGAAGGGAGTTTTAACTGGTATAACACCTCAGTTTTTTCACACGATCTTTTAGTAGTGGTAAATAACTATGGCGTGGCAGAACCTTATCGCTATGAGTTTGAACAAATACAGCATTCTTTTAGAGTCTATTATTAACTCTCAATGCGCTCATTTTAATTAATTGAAAATAAACGTCGTTACAACATGGATTGCTCGAACCTAGGCTTGTAAATATACCTCCCTGCAAACTAGATACCGGCAATCCGTGCCGGTATGACGGTTGCTTAAGATCTTTATAATCAGGTAATTTTATGAGCGCAATTACAATATTTTTCCCCGCTTTTTGGGGAGTGGAGG